>JASLKI010000388.1 GCA_030747575.1 Verrucomicrobiota bacterium
TCGCGCTGATCGGTGACCTGCACCGCCACCACGTCGTGCCGGCGGTTGGCCTGTCGCAGCGCCGTGGCCGACGTCTGCGCGAGAGTCTCCGAGAGAACCACCTGCCGACGCAGATGCGCGTCCATCGCCCTTCGGCTCGGACTCGTCTGCCCTAGAAAATCAGATACGCAGACGGTAATCGCCTTGCGCGGCACCACGCGACCGAGAAATTCCAGCGCACCGTTCAAGTCGGTGCCGCGGTTTTCTGGCTCGAAAAACAGAATCTCGCGGATCACACGCAGCACGTGGAAGCGGCCCTTCCTCGGCGGCACAAATTTTTCAACCTTGTCTGTAAACAGGATCAGCCCAACCTTGTCGTTGTTACGAATGGCGGAAAAAGCCAGCACCGAGGTCAACTCGGCGGCGATCTCGCGCTTGGTTTGCTCCACCGAACCAAAGAAGCCGGATCCGCTCAGGTCCACCAGCAGCATCAGCGTCAACTCGCGCTCCTCCGAGTACACCTTGACGAACGGCTGATTCATCCGGGCGGTGACGTTCCAGTCAATCGACCGGATCTCGTCGCCAGGCGTGTACTCGCGCACCTCCTCGAAGTGCAACCCCTGCCCCTTGAACGCGCTGTGGTACTGCCCCGCCAACGTCTCGGTGACGAGTCGCTTGGTGCGAATCTCGATTTGCCGGATTTTTTTGAGAATCTCCCTTGGAATCATAACGGCGCGAACGCGGCCCGCAGCTTAACTGATTCGCCCTCCGGTGTAGAGCCTCCGCTTGGCGCGAACCCCAGTCACGAGCAGCACCAAGCCAAAACAGGACCAGCCAAAAACATCGCCGTACCGGTTGTAAACCGTCCGGCCAAGCGGTTGGCCAAGCCGCACCTCGAACGACACAAACCCGGCTCCGTAAATATCGCCGCTCTCCTGCCCGTAAAACTGCTGTACTTGGCCAAGCGGGCCGATCCAGCACGTCAACCCGTTGTTAGCACAGCGGACCAGCGGCACGCCGTTTTCCACCGCGCGAAAGACGGCGTTGGCCGCGTGCTGCCACTGCTCTGGTCCGGTGCCAAACCAGCCGTCGTTGGTCAAGTTCACCAGCAAGTCTGTCTCCGGCGACACGTGCTCGCGGCCGCCGTGCGGGAACGAGTCCTCGAAACAGATCAACGGCGCGATCGTGTGTTCGCCCTCCGGCAGCGTGAATTGCACCGGCTCCGTCCCGGCGGAAAAACTGCCGCCGATCGGCGACAAATATTTCATGAACGGCAGCGCCTTCTCGAACGGGATGTACTCGCCAAACATGACCAGCCGCCGCTTGCGATAGCTCGGCAACTGCAGGCCGTCAGGCGTCAGAAAAACGGCGCTGTTGAAATAGCGGACTTCGCCCGCACTCCGCTCGATATCATCCGCGCCGAAGAGCAGCGTCACGCTGCTCGAGTTCACCATGTCAAAAACCTCCGGCCATCGCTCCGGCGAAATCGGCACGCAAGCCTCGGGCCAAATCAGCAAATCCGGCTTGGAGGCCAACGCCAGCCGCGACAGCTCCAGCACCTTGGCCAAGCGCTCGTCGCCGGTGCCGCTTTGCCAAATCAACTGCTGCGGGATGCTCGGTTGCACCAGCGCAACGGCCAACTTGTTCGCCTGCGGCGGCACTTTGGCGACACGAAAAAAGCCCCAGCCAAAAACCAATCCAAGGGCCAGCAACGGCAGGGCCACATCGGCCGTCCACGACCAAGGGTTAGCGGGCGAGCGGCGGATTTGCAGTACGGCGAACAGCAGGCTCACTGACACCCACACCACAAAAAACGACACGCCGTACACGCCGGCCACCGAGGCGATTTGGATCAGCGGCAGGTTTTCAAACTGGCTGACCCCGAGAAAGTTCCACGGGTAGCCGCCAAGCACCCGCGCCTGCAACATCTCCAATCCCACCCAGGCTGCGGCTGCGTACAGTCCAAAGCCAAGGCGCCGAAACCACGGCCACTGCAGCTTGGTCAAGCCGTCCCGCAGCCACCCACCGCAAAGCCACGCCCAAGCCACGGGATAGAGCGCCGAATAAAAACTGAGCGCCAGCCAGCCGCTAATCGCCCCGGCAGTGTGAGGCATGTTCAGCAGGAACCGCAGCGAAACCAACCGAAAGACCACAGCCGCAACAAAGGCCAGGCCGAACAAGCGCCACCGCTGCTCCCCAGCAACGACCGCCAGCCAGGCGCCCGGTACAAGCCAGGCGAGGGCAAGCCAGCGCGGCTCTGGGAAAGCCAACGCCAACGCCAGCCCTACCATCACCGCCAGCAGCCAACGCGCTTGGCCAAGTTGTTTTGCCTCGATCAACGCCGGGAGATTGCCCGACGATAAATGCTGAGTCGAGCGCCCGGCTTTTGGCTTGCGAACTGCCCGCGCTGCCGTCACCGTCCGCGCCACGATGTCTCGCGCAATCACTCCCCAAAAATGGATCGCCGCCGCGCTGTTTCTCGCCGCAGTGGCTAGCCCGGCGTTTGCTGAAAAAATCTCAGTACTGTTCGTCGATGGTCAGAACAACCACAACTGGAAAGCCATGACGCCGTACATGAAGGCGCAGATGAAAAAAACCGGATTGTTCCAAGTGGATGTTCTTACCTCCCCACCGCGCGCCCCCCGTGCGCCGCGAAACCTGAGCGAGAGCCAAAAGGCCAATGCGGCCGAAGCCGCCAAAAAAATCCGCGAAGACTTTCAGGCCAGCTGGGATGCCTTCAGGCCAGCGTTCAAAGAATATGATGTCATCGTTAGCAACTACAACGGCGAGGAGTGGCCCAAGCCAGTGCAGCGTGCGTTAGAAAAATACATGAAAAACGGCGGGCGACTCATTGTGGTCCATGCCGCCGACAACTCGTTCCCGAACTGGCTTGAATACAACAAAATGATCGGCCTCGGCGGCTGGGGCGGACGTAACGAGAAACACGGCCCGTACGTTTACTATGGCGACGACGGCAAAATCGTCCGCAACACGCAGCCCGGCGGCGGCGGCAGCCACGGGCCGCAACACGCTTTCAAGATCGTCGTTCGCGACGGCTCGCACCCGGTCACCAAAGGCATGCCGACCGAGTGGATGCACGCGCAGGACGAACTGTACGACTCCCTCCGCGGCCCGGCCCAAAACATGAACGTGCTGGCCACCGCCTACAGCTCCAAGAGCAAGCGGCACGAGCCGATGATGATGACGATCAATTACGGCAAGGGCATCATTTTCCATACGCCAATGGGCCACGAGAACGGCAAGGCACTGCAATGCGTCGGCTTCATCGCCACGATCAACCGCGCCGCCGAGTGGCTCGCCACCGGCAAAGTCACACAGACGCTGCCCAAAAAATTCCCTAGCGCAGACCACGTCTCGCTGGCTGACTGATATTGAATTCGACATGTCCGAAAACAAAAATCCAACCGCAACAATCGAAACCACTAAGGGGGAAATGAGCATCGAGCTTTGGGCCGATGTCGCCCCCGGCACGGTGGAAAACTTCACCAAGCTTGCCAACGACGGCTTTTACGACGGCACCTGCTTTCACCGCATCATGGCCGGGTTCATGATCCAGGGCGGCGACCCGCAAACCAAGGACGACTCACTCGAGAACCTTTGGGGCACCGGCGATCCCGGCTACAAAATCAAGGCCGAGTTCAACGACCGGCCTCACGTTCGCGGTGTCATCTCAATGGCCCGCTCGGCTGATCCCGACTCTGCCGGCAGCCAGTTTTTCGTCTGCCTCGATGACGCCGATTTCCTCAACGGCCAATACACCGCCTTTGGCCAATTGAGCGCCGGCGACGAAGCACTGGGCGACATCGGCGATACACCGGTCGGCCCAAGCGGCAGCGGCGAGAACAGCAAGCCAGTGGAACGCGTCGAGGTCACCAGCATCCGCGTGGCCTGAACTGGGCAAGCGCTGCCCCGCCGCGTGAGCCAACCCAATGACAACGCCGACTTGGCCAAGTTGCTGACCACGATGGGGTGCCCCGAGGCTAAGGCCGGCGAGATGGCGGCGCAGTTGGCCAAGCGCTCCGGGCAACTAGCTGTTGAGCGAAACATCCCGCACAACGAAGCCAAGGCACACCTGCTCAGCCTCATGCGACAAGGCTGGGCCGCGAAGGAACAAAACGATGTCGATTAAAAATTCGGAACTGACTCCCTGGCCGCTGAAGGAGAGCCGCAGCGCCGGCGACTACAAAATTTTCAAGGTGCGCTCCGACCGCCGCACATCGCCGCGCACTGGCAAAGAGCACGAGTTTTTTGTGATCGAGACGGTGGACTGGTGCAACGTCATCGCCCTGACACGGGACAATCAACTGGTGATGGTTGAGCAATATCGGCAGGGAACCAACCTCATCGAGTTGGAAATGCCGGGCGGCATGATCGATCCCGGCGAAGGCCCGCTGGAAACGGCGGCGCGCGAGTTGCGCGAGGAAACCGGCTACGCCGGCGACATACCCGAGAGCGGAGGATTCGTATACCCCAACCCGGCGATCATGAACAACAAGGTGCACACGGTCGTCATCCGCAACGCCATAGCCAAACACGACACCCAACTCGACGCCGGTGAGGACCTGCTAACCCGGCTCGTGCCGCTAGTGGAGATCCCCAAGCTGATCAGCGATGGCACCATCAGCCACTCGCTGATGGTCGCCGCGCTCTGCCGATTCCAGATAGCGGAAAACGGCGGTTAAGCGCGAAGCTCGTTTTTCTTTGCCTCGAGTTCGGCCTCAAGCACTTTGCGGTCGCTAGCCAACTGCTTGTTCAACTGCTCGATAGCCTCGAATTCGTCGGCCGATTCCGCCTTCGATATCTCGCTGTTGAGGAACACCTCGCGGTCGGCGATCTTCGCCTTGAACACCTTGCTCAGCTCGGCCAACTTGGCCTTCAACTCATCACTCAACTCCTGGGTCGGAGACTCCTTCTCCAACCGTTCCATCGCCAGTTCATATGCTGATTTCATCGTAAAATTATTCAGTGAGACGGACGAACACTTCGCCGTCCTCCACCTTGGTTTCGAAGCAATCCACCTTCGCATTTGGCTTCGTCTCGCACTGGCCAGTCCGCAGGTCAAACGGCCAACCGTGCATCGGGCAGTACACTTTTCCGTTCTCGACAAAGCCCTCGCCCAGCGGGCCGCCGACGTGCGGGCAGATGCCGTCAATGGCGCACACACCGTCACCGAGTTTGAACAGGCCGACTTCGCGATCGCCGACCGTGCGCTGGATGCCGCCGTCCTTCCGCAGTTCGTCGCACGCGGCAACCCGCACAAACCCATCACTCATCGGCGCCGCCCTCCGCTTGCCCTTTGTTGCGATTCTTCCGCCACGGCATGTCGGGGAACTTGCCCGGCAGCTTGAACGACTCCGCCTTCGGCTTGGCCATTTGCAACTCGTCACCGTTTTTGTCACTTGGGGCTGCGGCCGCGCCGGGCTGTTTCCACGAGGCGATCTTCGACTGGAGCCCGTGATGCTCGGCGGCATCCTTGTTGGCGATTTTCACATAAAATAGCGAGAGGTTCGTATGCACCAACTGGTCGTTGGGGCGCAGTTTCTCAGCCTTGTGACCTTCCTCAATCGCCCGCTCGTACTGCTCCAGTCGGCACAACGCCATACTCAGCGACATGCGGGCATCGAAGTGGTTTTCGTCCGCCGCAAGGATCGCCTCAAAGCCGTCAGCCGCCTGCCCGTACTCGCCCTGGCTGAAGGCGAACGTGGCGTCATCAAATTGTTCCTGCAACTCGTCCATCAAAACCAAGCGCTTGGCCAAGGTAACGGCGTCGGTGCCATACGGCAAGCGCTCGCCAAAGTTTGCTGTTCTGATTCTTCAATCATCGGATTGGCTCTTTTTATCCGTAGATGTCGCGATATGCGCGGATTGTTTATTCTTCTCATTGTCGTTTATGTTCAAGAAACAACCCGAGACAAATTAAGAATGAGGGAATTGCCCTACTGGGCAAAATGAGATAGCCCGGCGCGATGCGTCTGGCTATCTCATTTCGCTCCGCTGGGGTTTTGATGACTTTACACCGTTGGCCCGATAGTAGAAGAATTTCACTTCATTTGGAATTGGGGAGCTTCCAAACTCATCCGGACCTCTCGAAAAATCGTTCGCTCGTTTATTTCACCTTCGCGATGTGCTTGGCTGGGGCCTTGGCGAAGTCGGCAAGGCAGTTGCCGCAGCAAAAGCCGATCACGAATTGCTTGGATGCGTCGATATCCTTGCCGCTGATCGGGCATTTCTTGTTGTCCGGCCCCTTAACATTGGCGATGTGCTTGACCGGTGCCTTGGTGAAATCGGCGAGACAGTTGCCGCAGCAGAAGTTGATCGCGAAGAGCTTGACCGGGTCGACGTCCTTGCCGCTGACTGGGCATTTCTTGTTGAAGGCGACCTGCTTCACTTCCTCTTTCTTTTCCTCCTTCTTTACTGGCTTGGGCTCTTCTTTTTTTGGTTTTGGAGTTTCCTTTTTGGGCTCTTTTTTCTCTTCCTTTTTCTCCTCTTTCTTCGGTTCAACCTTGGCGAGCTTGAAGCCGAGGTTAACATCCACGTTGGGCAACGCCTTCTTCAACTCGGCCGCACCCTTCTCGGTGACGCCACTCTGCCACGCGTAAACCTTGCGCAGGAATTTCATGTTCTTGAGGCTCGCCAGGCCGGCGTCGGTCACCTTGGTGTTGTATAGGTTGAGCGACATCAGGTTAGTGAGCCCCTCGATCTGTTTCAGCGCCGCGTCGTCGATGGACGTGTTGGCGAGGCTGAGCTTCGTGAGGTTTTTGTTCCCCTTGATATGCCCCAAACCGGCAGCGGTGATTTGCGTGTTGGCGAGGTCGAGTTCGCTCAGGTTTTTAATGTCGGTCAGCGGAGCGAGGTGGCCATCTTTAACATTCTTGCCGACGAGGCGAAAATTGGCATAGATCAGCTTGGTGTTCTGGGCCATCGCCATCACCAGCGGGGCGCTGAACTTCTCCCCGATACCCTCTCCGGAAGTCAACCTGGCAATAGCCGCCTTCTCGGCGTCGGAAACGGGGGCCTCCTTGATTTCTGGCTCCGGCAGCTTATTGGCGGCGGCCTCTGCGGCAGCGCGATCCTTGGCGCTGATCAACACCAACTCCTTTGGCCAGTTGGCACCTTCATCAATCCATTGCTTAATGGCGGCAATTTGCTTCTTGGTTAGCGGGTCACCCTTTGGTGGCATTATATCCTCATGATCAGCAGGTAAAGAGATATGTTTGTAGAGCTCGCTTTCGCCTGACTTGCCAGGCTTAACAACCTCAGCCAACGCTGCCTCTTGACTGTCGAGTCTGAGATCCCCTTTTTGTTTTTTAGGGCCATGACAATCAATGCAACGCGCCTCGAAGATGCCTTGAATCGATTTAGCAAAATCCACTTTTTCCGCCCGGCCGTTAAATCCTAAGATAACTACGGAGATGATAAATGTGATTGTTTTTCTCATTTCAAGTGTGTCCAAAGCAGGATTGTTTCAGAGCTAATCACTGTTGGCAACTGAAAAGTGGCCTTGGCAACGGCTCAATAGACTCGGCGAAGATGCGATGGCAGAATGTTGAGCTCGGCCCGGTACTTAGCCACAGTGCGGCGGGCGATCTTGAGGCCCTTATCGGTGAAAGCCTTAACCAAGTCCTCGTCGGAGAGCGGCTTGGTGACGTCCTCCTTCTTGACCAATTCGCCGAGCATCTCCTTAACGCTGGTGTTGGCGAGGCTTGTGCCGTCCTTGGAGGCCAGGCCGGAAGTAAAAAAATATTTCATCTCCAGGACACCGTGGGGTGTCTCGATGTATTTGCCGGAGACGGCCCGGCTGACGGTGGTCTCGTGCACGCCCACGACGTCGGCCACTTGCGACATGGTCATCGGGCGAAGTTGCGATGCGCCGTGCTCCATAAATTCCCCCTGTCGTTTCAGGATTTCCTTCGCGATGTTCAGGATGGTGGACTGCCGTTGATGGATACTCTTGAGCAGGAACTTGCCGGAACGAATCTTGTCGCGGATGTAGTTGCGCACATCGCCCGAGGTGGCGGCCTGCGCCATGAGATCCTTATAGGCGTTGCTGATGCGCAACCGGGGGATGTACTCGTTGTTGGAGGTGACCTTCCACTCGCCATCGTCGCCGCGTGAAATAAAGATTTCCGGCACAACAAACTGACCGGTCTCGGGCATGTACTCACGGCCCGGCTTCGGCTCGAGATGGCCGATGTGCTCCAGGGCGTCTTGCACGGTATCCACCGTTTCGCCGGTTTTCTTTGCGATCTCACGGATGCGCCGTCGACCAAGCTCGTTCATACAGTCGCGGATGATCCGATATTCCAGCGAATCTGCGCGCTCTGCCCGTTCAAGCTGAAGCATCAGGCACTCGCGCAAGTCACGAGCGGCAACTCCCGGCGGATGAAACGTCTGCACAACATCCAGCACAGCCTGTATCTCGCCACTCGGGCTGCCACTGGAAAACACCAGTTCATCCACGCTCGACTGCAGGAAACCAGCGGCGTCGATGTTGCCGATGATCAACTCGGCGATCTTGAACCGCGGCTCACCCAGATCCGACAGGCGCGCCTGCTCCAGCATAACATCCTGCAGCGACTGGGTGGTCGTCACCGAGTCCAGCATGAACTGGCGTTTCTCGTCCTCGTCGCTCGAGTTTCGAGACGGGAGGTTGGTGCTGGAGAAATGGTCGCGCCAGCCCTGGTCCAACTCAAGCAACTGATTTATCTCCTTCTGGAAATCGTCCACCGGCTCCCCGGCGTTGCTCTCGTCGGTGGGATCGTACTGCGTGTCGCTCGGCGGCTCGGCAAGATCAACCTTGGCCTGCTCGGCTTCGTCGGTTTCCCCCCGCTCACGCGCATCCATGTCCAGGGAAGCCTGTTCCTCGAGCACGGGGTTGGTCTGCAACTCCTGGTCGATCATGGCCTGGAGTTCCAGCATTGGGGCCTGCAACAGGTTGAGGGATTGCTGAAGCTGCGGCGCCAACACTTGGTTGAGCGTCATCTTCTGCGACATTTGGAATCCCTGCTGCGCCACGTGTCGACAGTAGAAAACCCTCTAAACACATTCAAGCTGAATTAGGCACAATATTTGCTTCATAAGAAGCGTGCCAACTCTTCCCTGACATTCAGTTTGTGAACAACTTTTTTTTTCGCTCCGTTGCCCCTCAATCCGCAAGCCCCTACAGTGTCCGCGTGCCTACACGGTTCACAGTTTTGGGGAGCGGCTCCGCAGGGAACGCCTCCTTTCTTGAGACAGACCGGACGCGGCTCCTGATCGACGCTGGCTTGAGCGGCCGTCAAATACGCCTGCGCCTCGCCCAGATGGGACGCTCGCCCGAGACGCTCGATGGCATCCTGCTCACCCACGAGCACACCGACCACACGCAGGGCCTGAAGGCACTCTGCGGCAAGCTCGAGATCCCGGTGTACTGCAACCGCCTCACCGCCGACGAGTTGCGATTCAGGATGGAGACCAAGCTCAACGTCCGGCAGTTCGTCACCGGCCAATCGTTCGAGATCGGCGACGTGACGGTGGAGAATTTTTCCGTGCCGCACGACGCGCAGGATCCCGTTGGCTTTCACGTCCGGACGGCGGACGGCGGCGTCGGCGTGCTGACCGACCTTGGCCAAGCCACCCGGCTCGTGCTCGAGCGCGTGCGCGGAGTGAGCACCCTGTTCATCGAGGCGAACTACGACCTCAACCTGCTACAGGAAGACACGCGCCGCCCGTGGGCCATCAAGCAGCGCATCATGAGCCGGCACGGCCACCTGGCCAACTCCTCTACCGCTGAGGCGGTCGAGAACCTGGCCAACGGCACGCTGCGCAACATCGTGCTTGGCCACTTGAGCCGCGACTGCAACACGCCGGAAATTGCGAAAGAAGCCGTCGCCGATAAACTTCTCCAAGCTGGCATTGACAGCCTCCGGATCGACGTCTCAACACAGGCCAGTCTGACCGAAACCATCACCCTCTGAGTAAGAGCCTGGCGAAGCGGGGAGCTACTTTTTTATCCTCGGACAACGGCGCAAGCCGTTTTGCAGCCACAGACGCCACACCATCCAGATCGCCTCGCGAACAATCTTGCCGCTCATCTTCGAGGTACCGATGAAGCGGTCGGTGAAAATGATCGGCACCTCGGCGACCTTGTGGCCGTTCCGCCACAGGATGTGCGTCAACTCGACCTGAAAGCTGTAGCCGTTGGCCCGAACGCGATCGAGGTTGATCGACTGCAGCGCGCGCTGCCGGAAACACTTGAAGCCGCCGGTCGGGTCGGTGAACGGCATGCCCGTGATGATATTCACATACTTCGCCGCAGCGAGGCTGAGCAGCATGCGGCCGATCGGCCAGTTGATCACCCGGATCCCCTCGCAGTAACGCGAACCCAAGACCAAGTCGGCGTCCTCCGCCTCCGACTTCGCAATGAAGCGCGGGATCTCGTCCGGGTCGTGCGAGAAGTCACAGTCCATCTCGAAGATGAACTCGTAGTCGCGCTTCAGCGCCCACGCAAACCCGGCGCAGTAGGCTCGGCCAAGTCCGTCTTTTTCCTGACGGTGCAGAACATGTACTCGCTCGGTGCCCTTGGCCAAGCCGTCCGCAATGTCGCCGGTGCCATCCGGCGAGTTGTCATCCACCACCAGTACTTCCAGCGCCGGCTTCATCGCCAGCAAACGCTCCGTCATCGGGCGGAGATTGTCCGCCTCATTGTAAGTCGGAAGGATGATGAGCGTGTTCGACATGTCAGTGCGGTTCGCCGTCAACCAAGCGGCGGATGCCCAGCGGATTGCTCTCCCGCAACTCCACCGGCAACAGCGCATCAGGGAAGCCTTGGTAGCAAACCAAGCGGGTGAAACGATGAATCGCCCTGGTCCCGACCGAGGTCGAGCGGCCGTCGGATGTCGCAGGGAACGGCCCACCGTGTACCATCGCGTGGCAGACCTCCACGCCAGTCGGGAAGGCGTTGATCACCACGCGGCCCACCTTCGTCTCGAGTACTTCGAGCAATTCGCAGTTAGCATCGAGATCGGCAGCGGTGCCGTGAACGGTCGCCGTCAACTGGCCTTCAAGCGATTTGGCCAGGGCTAGCATCTTGTCCGCACCATCGTGCGTCACCATCAGCGTCGAGGGCCCGAACAACTCCGCACTGAGCGACTCGTCACTGAGGAACGCCTCAGCGCTCGTCCGGAACAATGCCGCACCCGCCTGACATTGACCGTCGCCCGTTTGCCCAAGCGCGACTGCCTCGACAGCGTCATTGCCACCAAGCGCACCCGCACCCGAGTCGTACGCGGCACTGATACCGGGGTTGAGCATCGTCGCGCCAGAACTGCCACCGACCAACTCAGCGAGCTTGGCCACGAACGGCTCGATGTCAGTGGTGCTGTCCAAAATTGTCAGGCCAGGGTTGGTGCAAAACTGCCCCACCCCAAGCGTCATCGAACCGTGTAGCCCGGCGGCCAGTTGCTCCGAGCGTTCTGCCAACGCCCCCGGCAAAATGAATACAGGGTTGATACTGCTCATCTCGGCGTAAAACGGTATCGGTTCCGGCCGGTCAGCGGCGAGTTTCATCAGCGCCTGGCCGCCCGCGCGCGAACCGGTGAGGCCGGCAGCCTTGATCGCCGGATGCCGCACCAACGCCGAGCCGGTTTCGCGGCCCGGCCCGTACACAAGCGAGAAAGTTCCCTCAGGCAAACCGCAATCACGAACCGCCGCCGTCACTGCTTGGCCGACGAGTTCCGCCGTGCCGGGGTGCGAGTGGTGCGCCTTCACGACAATCGGGCAACCGGCCGCAAGCGCGGACGCCGTGTCTCCGCCCGCCACCGAGAACGCCAGCGGAAAATTGCTGGCGCAAAAAACCGCCACCGGGCCTAGCGGCCGCTCCATCGAGCGGACGTCCGGCTTGGGCACCGGGACCCGTTCGGGATCAGCGAGGTCAATGCGGGCATCCACCCACGTGCCTTCCTCTGCGACCGAGGCGAACAACCGCAACTGCCCGCAAGTGCGCCCGGTCTCCATCCGGATACGCCCCTCCGGCAGGCCGGTTTCCTGCGGAGCGAGTCGGGCCAAGTCGTCGCCAATCGCCTCGATATTGTCAGCAATTTTCCGCAGAAACGCCGCTTTGTCCGTTCCGCTGGTTTTACCGAAAACCTCGAACGCATCCGCCGCCAGCTCAACGGCACGGTTCAGTTCCGCCTCGCTCACCGCCGCGTAGCCGGGCTGCAGCAACTCACCTGTTACAGGGTTGACGCCAAAAACGGTCGGATCGCCCTCGCCTCCCGGCTGAAACCCAATGATCGACTTGCCAGTTAAATTCGCCATGCGCGGTAGTCTACCCAAAGCGCGGGGAAGTTTGAAGTTTTCAGTTACAACTTTCCAGCCGATTAACTAGCTTCGCTTAACCAAGCTGGGCTTGCACTACCAAGGAGACCCGCTGATACTTTGCGCATGAATCGGGATGAAGCCTGGACGTTGCTCAATGAGTACACAAAGTCGGAGTCGCTGCTGAAACACGCACTCGCAGTCGAGGCGGCGATGTCGCATTACGCGCCCAAACTGGGCGAGGACGCCCAAAAATGGGGCGTCACCGGTTTGCTGCACGACTTCGACTATGAGCGCTGGCCGGACATCCCCGATCACACGCAGGAGGGGGCGAAAATCCTACGCGAACGCGGCGTCGATGAAGAGATCGTCGGGGCAATCCTCTCGCACGCGGAATGGAATCAAAGCGACTACCCTCTCGACCGGCCGATTCGCAAGGCGCTCTTTGCTGTCGATGAACTTTGCGGGTTCATCGTCGCCGTGGCCTATGTGCGCCCGGAGAAACTGAATGGGATGACGCCAAAAAGTGTCCGCAAAAAAATGAAGGCGAATGGTTTCGCCGCAGCTGTCAAGCGTGAGGACATCGTGCAAGGCGCGGAGTTGATGGAGGCCGAACTCAACGACCACATCGCCGAAGTGATCGCAGCGCTTCAGGGGGTATCATCCGCGCTGGGCTTTACCTGAGCGGTTTTCCCCGCAACTAACCGGCGGGATTCATCCATGAACTCGGCGAAGCGCATCGACACAGTGATTGGGAACATCGCCAGAGCCAAGCCGGCGACAAAGTCGACCGACAGCACCACTTGACGCATCACTGCGGACATCTCCATTTCACGCCACACTTCAGTTACCGGGTTGAAGCGTGCGATGGGGATTGGCAACCGCCGGAACTGCATCGACTTCCACTCGGCGTAGCCGCAAAACCAGATGCCCAAGCCAAGGCCAAGCGCGGCCGAGAGCCAAAACAGCGACACCCACCCGCTTGGCCAAGCGCGGCCGCAATAGAGCGTCACGCTGTTTTTCAGAATCCAGCCAAGGAACAACGCCAACGGCGTAATGACGATGAAGCCGATCATTACAAACCGCCTTCGACGCAAGTGAGATGCCCAAGAGTGCGGAGGAACAACCGCCCATTTGCCAAGGCCGGAGTCGAGTGGGTCGGCTCGCCTAAGTCGTTCACGGCGATTTGGCGGAATTTTTCCGTGGCGCCGATCACGACGAGTTTGCCGGTGGTGGAAATGCAGAATAATCGCTCCTCTGCCCAAACGGGTGAACCGAAAAACCGGCCCTCGACGCGTTCCTGCCAAACGATCTCGCCGCTCTTGCTGCGCACGCAGGTGACGATGCCGGAGTCGCCCCAAAGAAACAGCAACCCGTCCTTGGACAAGCTTGTCGGCACGTACGGGATCGACCGGCGCAGCTTGTACGCCAAACTCGGCGACGCCCCCTTGGCCGCACTGCCTGGCTTGAGGGCTACGAGGTAATTGCCACCGCCGCCGCTGCCACACGTGCCAATGAGTAGGCCATCGGCGACGAGGCAGGAACTCACGGTCCGCTTGTCAAACAGGTCAACCTGTTCCCAAAATATTTTGCCGGTGCTCGGATCCACGAATGTGATGCCGTGAGCCATGCTATTGAACAGAAGCCCCTCGGTGCCGGAAGGGTCCACGAAACGGCACGGCGTCGAAAAGGCCGTCTTGACGTTGGCCCGGTCGGTCTTCCATAGCACGTTCCCGCTGGCAGCATCGAGGGCCGTCAGGAAACTTCGACTCTCCTCATCCCCCGCAAGGATCACCCGATCACCGTGGAAGATTGGCGAGACACCGCCACCATGGTTGCTGATTATGGTTTCGAACTTTCGCTCCCAAAGTTTTCTCCCCTCAAGGTCGAGCGCAAAAACCGTGTGCGCGTCCGGCTCGGATACGAGCACAACCAGCTGTTTGCCGTCGGTCGCCGGCGTCGATGAGGTCAGATGGTTGTACCGGTGCATGCGGTAGGACTTCTGCGGACGAGAGACGGACCAGGCTTCGGAGCCGTCCTTGACGCGCAGGCATTGGACGATGAAGGTGCCTTTCGCCCGGTTTGAGCCGGTGACGAAAACGCGCCCGCCCCACAACACTGGCGACGAGTGACCTTCTCCTTTCAGTGCCACGCGCCAGTCGGCATCATCCACGGTGAACTTGGACGGAATGTCTTTGGCTAAGCCTATGCCGGTTCCATTGAGGCCTCGAAACCGAGTCCATTCCTGCGCGCTCCCCTCGGCATTCATGCCGAGAAGCACGCCGCAAACAAAAGTAATTAGGGGTGGATAGTGTAACTTGATCATTTTGAGAATCACTTGCCCAAGCGCCTAGCCACGTAACAGTGGATGACCCCCTTGCTGGTGCTGGTGTAAAGGCGGCCATCGGCGACAGCCAAACCAAACACTTCGCCATCGGCCACACCAACCCAAAGCTGGCTGCCGTCTTTCGCACTGTAAGCCGCCACCTCATTGTGGCCGCCGGTGATGAGCGTCTGCCCTGCGATGACCATGCTGAGCGATTGACTGCTCGGCACCCGCCACGCGAAACATTCCTGCATCGCGGACTGCACCTCGTCGAGTTGCTTCCCCAGTTTGCCGGCTTCCTTTAAAATCTGGGTTTGCCTCTCACCGGCCTTCACTTTTTTCAATTCACCCTGAAGTTTGCCCAGCCGGCTTTTCAGCGGACGCCGCTTGCGGGCGAGGTCGAGGTATCGGCTCCGGTCCAGTGCGCTCAAGTCCGTGTCGCTCTGGAGGAAGGATCGCGACGGGGTGACGATCATGTGGTTGCCCTTGAACGTGGCGAGTTGATCCGACTGGTTTGACTCGACGAAACCAAGCGTGCCGGTTTTCCCTGGGCCAAACACCAGATTGTCGCCGGTCAACAGCGCGTACGTACCGCCCTGCCCGCTCACGACGCGAATGCGTTTGCCATCTGCGCGGTTAAGCACGACTGGGTTGTTGCGACCAGCCGGGACATAGAGCCGCGTGTGCGACGCGAGCATATAACCCTGCGCCGGCAGGTCGGTCTGTTTTTGCTGCCACTTGATTTTGCCGGTGTCAGCCTCGATCGCGGTGATTAGCACGCCCTCGGAAGGGAACATCCCGGCGGCGCAGTAAGCCAGGTCACCGATGACGACGATACCAGTCCGCAGCGGCCAGCGAGAAATGATCCGCGAGTTGCCGGGAATACGGTAGTCCCTAGAGCCAAGCTGCGTCTTCCAAATCAACGTGCCGCTCTTGGCGTCGAGACAGTAGGCGTGACCGTCGTCAGAGCCGATGAAAACGCGCCCCACGGCGATGGTCGGGGCAAGGCGCACCGGCCCCTCGGTGAAAAACGTCCAGCGTTGCACGCCGGTGGCGGCGTCGAGACAGTAGATTTTATCGTCCGCCGACGAGCCGTAATAGAGCAGTCCATCGGCGATAACGGGGTGGTAGGCGTAGTCAAAGATTTGTCGCGACTTCAAGTCGTACACCTTGTTCCATCCGTCCCACTTGGCCTCGCCACGCCAAGCGGGACGTGGAGCGTGCCTGGAGCGATGCACCCACCCGTCGGTGAACGGCGCAAGCAACGATTCCCTGGCCACTCCGGTACGGGCGTAGTCGTGCTGGTAAGTCGGCCAGTCCGCCGCTTGGCCAAGCGCAATCAGTCCGAACAGGCAAATAGCTGGAAAGTGTCGAGGTGAAATCATGGTTAAAAACTGTTATCGCTCTGGGGTTTTTTAGGCAGTTGACGGCGGGGGCGCAATGTAAACCCGCCAAAAACGGCAATCGGCGAGCAAGTTTAACATATATTCTGCTTAGTTTTGTGGCGTGATGTTGGCTTTGGGAACAGGAATGATTGTTTTGATGGTGACAACGGGCGTTTGCCTTGGGCTTGCCCGTGGCTGGTTTGGGTTTCGCTGCGGCACAAGGGGCGGGTGTTTAGCGAAACCAATCGCGAATATTTCCAAAATCTCCTGTACCGCTCTGAGAGCGCCGAGGCCGCGCAACGGCGGATCGACGGCGAATTGGCGAGCTTGGCCAAACGGATCGGCGAAAACACCCAAGCGCTCGCCGCGTCGCTAAACACCACGCGGGATGCCGGGGAACCGGCGTTCGGGCTACCACCTTCTGAGCCGGGCACAGCTTCAAACAAGGGGCAGTTGATTTTCTTTTGACAACGGCCAAAATCGTGCCAGCTTGCTTTGCGCGCTGCCCCGCAGCCAACTGAGCATTCCTTCAAACAAAGATGAAACGGCTTTTTTCGAAAAACAGCCTGCGTGTCCCTGTCGCTATTGCCATCGCGACTTTTGTTTCCACCCCCGTGCAGGCGGCCTCCAACCTCAAGACGTTAGTCAAGTCCTGCTTCGTCCTCCACGACCCCTCGGGCAAGTACGACATCAGCCCCGAATGGGAGGAGCCGGCCAAGGTCATGGGCGGCCTGCCAATCCTCCCGGATCTGACCAAGCGCATCAAGGACGTCATAACCGCGGACCACGGCAACAAGTCGGTGCTGATCGTCGGCGACGCCTCATCGGCCTACCGCTATTACCTCGCCAGCCTGGCAGTGAGTGGTGATCCCGACTTGGCCAAGTTCGCCCATCTCGAGATCGACCTGCCGAAAATCGTCGAGGGCCACACGCTGCTTGGCCAAGTGCAGGAATATTGGCAGAAACAAATCAGCAATCCGGCGCTTGGCGAAGATATTATTCTCTACATCACCAACCTCAGCTCGATGATTGGGCTCGGCGCGTCGAACCGCTCCTCCACCGGCGTGGAGACGTTGTTCGCGCCGAACATCCAGGGCGGCAAGATGCGCAGCATCGCGTTCATCGACTACTTTAACTACTCGCGCGTGCGCTCCGACAACAATTACGTCATCAACTCCTTCGGCGACACCGTGTTCCTGCCTGAGTACGGGAACGACGACATCAACGGTATCCTGCTCAACTACGCCCGCGCCTACATCCCTCAGTTGAAGTTGACCGAGGCTCACGTCAACTACATCAAGGGCACCATCGGCTACTACCAACCCAACAAGCCGGAACCGCAGCGGACCCTCACAGTGTTCAAGGAACTGGTCACGATGATGCAGGAGGCAGTGGCAAAGAGCGGCCAGTTCGTGATGGACAAGGCCACTCTCAAGGCCGCCTCGATGAAAGCTGCCCAGGTACCGGACTGGATCATCCAGAAGGATTTCTCCATTCTCAAGGCGTTGCCGGGTGAAATTCGGTCGCGGTTCATCGGGCAGAACGAGGCGGTCAACGGTGTCGTGAGGCTGTCGCGCATCGGCTACGGCGGCGGGCGGACCGACGAAAAGCCGGTCGCCAGCATCATGTTTGCCGGGCCGACCGGTACCGGCAAAACATACCTCTCCAAGCTGCTGTCCAAGAACCTTGGCTTGAAAATGATCACCATGGACATGACTACCTACCGCAGCTCCGTCAGCATGGACCGCTTCCTCTCCGTCATGACCGACAACCTGACGATCAACCCCCACGCCGTGTACGTGTTTGAGGAAATTGACAAGGCCAACGTGCAGGTGCTCGACAGGCTTTACTTCCTGCTCGACGAGGGCATTTTTTACGACCGAAACCAAAAGCCGATGTACGCGCGGGGCTGCTTCGTCATCATGACCACCAACGCCGGCTACGATGTCATTGTCAAAAAT
>JASLKI010000389.1 GCA_030747575.1 Verrucomicrobiota bacterium
GCCAATATGGTCACCGGATCGATATCGCGCAAAACTACGACAGGCTTTCCATTGCCCGGTGCCACGGTAATCGATCGAACCAGAGCTCCTTCCCCCGAAAGATTGAGCGTCAACTCCGTTGAACCCTCCGGCGTGTCCCACACCATGACGAGTGTTCTGCCGGCAATCTTCACCACCACCCCACTGGCCGGATCGTAAGACTTTGTATCCACGGGAACTGCGTATGCAGTCTGTGCGCACACAAAGCCCATAATACCCCAAGCAAACAACTTGAAGAACAGTCTATGTAATCGATTGATACTATGGATGCCGCTTGCAGTCATAACGGTATGATGAACCGTGAATCCAATCCTACCCCATCATTCTCATTCAGGGAAGTTCAGGGGATCATCACTTCAATCCCACTGATCTCCCCAATTCCCCTAAGAAGCAAAAACACTCACAACACCAATCATTGAATCAGTACATCAACTCACTTAAATTGTGTGAAATTCATTGAGAAATAGAGTGACAGTGCGATTTGCAATGTCTCAGACTTTACATCCTTGGAGTTTAGAGTGTAGAGAGGGTTGGTTTTGGTTTTCCCGTGACCTCCGGTTCACGGGGTTTCCCTTTATCTGCATGGTAGACAAGATTTAAGCGCTAATCGGCAAAATGCAGTTACCTCATCAATCAGCAAGCGGTTATAGTACCTCCGTTGCTAATGCTGTCTGGATTGATGCGGCCAATGCCACAACGCACACATCGGATGACATCAGCCTACCATAAGTGCGAGGGTTGCGACCCCGTCAGCTTCGGTTGGCGGGGTTTTTCTTTATCTGAGCGGACAGTTAATCACGCAATCACGTCCTGAATAACCCGGCCGTGGACGTCGGTGAGCCGCAGGTCGCGGCCGCCGTGGCGGTAGGTCAACTCTTCGTGGTCTAATCCCATCAGGTGCAGCACTGTCGCCCACAGGTCGTAGATGTCGCACTTGTTCTCCGTGACGTGATAACCGAGCTCGTCGGTCGCGCCGTAAACCGTCCCGCCCTTCACGCCGCCGCCAGCCAGCCAAACGCTATAGCCGTATGGGTTGTGGTCGCGGCCATTGCTGCCCTGGGAGAACGGCGTGCGACCGAACTCGCCGGCCCAGATCACCAGTGTATCATCAAGCAAACCGCGTGTTTTTAGGTCCTTGAGTAAACCACCGATGGGTTGATCGACCTGTAATGACATATTCTCGTGACCGCCTTTGAGATTCCCGTGTTGGTCCCACGGGTTGGGGGCCTGTCCACCACCCATCTTCTCCGGTAAACAACTAAGCTCCACGAACCGCACTCCACGCTCTACCAACCGCCGTGCGAGCAACGCCTGATGCCCGTAGGCCGCCGTCACGCCGTTAGGCGAATCCATACCGTACATTTTTTTGGTGGTCGCAGTCTCGCCGCTCAAGTCGCACAACTCCGGCACGGACGCCTGCATGCGGTAAGCCGTCTCGTAATTGCGCACTGCCGCCTCGACGTCATTGTCTCCACCGATCCGGTTTAGAAACGCACGATCCAAGCCATTCACAAAATCCAAGCGTGAGCGTTGTGAAATATCGTCTTCGCGCGGCTGAATGTTGCGCACCGCCGGTGCCTTGTCTCCAACAATGATCGAGCCTTGGTTTTGTGCCGGCAAATAACCGTTGCTGAACAGCCCCACACCTCCGTGCGGCACCGCCGCCCCACCGGCCTGCAACACCACAAAGCCTGGCATATTCTGGTTTTCCGTGCCCAGGCCGTAAGACACCCAGGCGCCCGCCGATGGGTGCCCCATGAACGGAAAGCCGGTATGGAACGCATAGTTGCCCTGCGCATGCTCGTTCACCTTGCTTGTCATGGACCGAATAACAGCCAGTTCATCGACCGACTCCGCGACGTACGGAAACATGCTGCTCACCGGGGTGCCGCTCTGTCCGTACCGCTTGAACTCGAATGGCGAGGCCATCACGTTTCCGTTATTGTTAAATTGTGTGCGCTCGATCTTAACTGGCATCGGTTTGCCGTGTAGCTCGCGTAACTTCGGCTTCGGATCAAAGGAGTCTACCTGCGACACCCCACCCGACATGTAACAGAGGATAACATGCTTGGCGCGGGGCTTGAAATGGGATTGGCGTGCGGTGCCGGCAAAAGCCGAATTGGCCATCAACCCCTGTAACGCCAACATCCCAAAACCAGTGGAACATTGCGTGAGCATCTCACGCCGAGAAAGGATTCGTCGTCTGTTCATTGCAAATAGATAAACTCCTTAAGGTTAAACACGGCCCGGGCCAGATCACGCCATGAATCCTGCGGGGTTGCTCCAGCTTTTTCCAGAGCGGCCAAATCATCAATGAACACCTTGGCATTAGCCAACTCAACCGGCTTAGGCTGACGATTCAAGGCCAACTGAAACATTTGAGAGATCTGTGCCTCGGCGCTCTTTAATCTCTCATCGTCCCGCACCCGCCTGGCCAAGCGTTCAGCAAGCGAGACGATAAATGGATCGTTCATCATCGTAAGCGACTGCGCCGGGACATTGGTCACATCGCGGCGACCTTTCGTGCTGGTGGGCACCGGCGCATCCATGACCGTCAGGAACGGATCGAGCCGGTTTCGAATAATGCGAACGTAAAGACTGCGGCGATTGCTGTCGGAATTTTCCGATCCGCCAAGTGGTCTACGATCCAACGAACCACTTACCTGCAGCATGGCATCACGAATCGCCTCTGCTTCCAGCCGGCGAATATGAGCGCTAGTCAACAGGCGATTGTCCGGATCCATCTCGCGCGCCTTGGCCGTCGGTGTGGCTGCCAATTGGAACGTTCGTGTGAGCGCGATTTCGCGAATCAACTTTTTAATCGACCATGCTTCCTCAACGAATCGCTTGGCCAAGTAGTCTAGCAGTTCAGGATGCGACGGTGTCTCGCCCAGTTTACCGAAGTTGTCGGGCGTGGCGACGAGGCCGCGGCCAAACACGTGATGCCAGACACGGTTCACGACCACGCGCGCGGTCAGCGGGTTGTCCGCATGCAACATCGCCTCCGCCAATTCCAGTCGACCGGAGTTCTTGGTCTCAAATGGCTTGGCATCGATCGCCTCGAGGAATCGGCGCGGTACGGTTTGGGCCGGTTGCTTGTGATTTCCGCGAACGAAAAGCGGTCGATCCCTGGC
>JASLKI010000390.1 GCA_030747575.1 Verrucomicrobiota bacterium
AAAAGCACCAGACAATTCAATTAATAGACTCGCTTGGCTTACTGGAAGTTGGCAAGGCCCAGTGAATGGCGGACTCCTAGAGGAAACTTGGCTTCCGCCAAAGGCCGATACAATTTCAGCTCTTGTACGGTTTACAAAAGAGGGAAGGACCGAATTTGTCGAAATCATTAAGATCGAAAAAGTTGGAAATTCATTCGAACTCAGATTGCAGCTTTATGACCCGCCAATGCGTCCACGGTCGGAGAAGCCTCACGTTTTCAAACTTTCAAAAATTGAAAGAAACAAAATAACTTTTCGAGGTATAAGTGAAGGCTCGCACCGAAAACTAAGCTACGAACGCGTGGCTCAAGATCATTTTATAATACGTTTTCAAACAAATGAAGGTCGTGACGTCAAAATAAATCTGTCACCCCCGCCGAGAATCAAAAGATAACGGTTGGCAACTAAACCAACTCACTCCACCACTTGAATGCTTTCGGGTTTTGGGTTGAAGCTTTTGCGGCAACAGTTAAAACGCCTTGAAAACTGCGCTTATCGCGATGACAGTTCTCCCGCTATGTCTTGTGTAATTTTAATGGAAGTAAAAGTCATTCCTGAAAAGCTAGATGATTGCATCAAACTTTGTGTCGAAAATAGATTGGAAGACACAAAAGCCTATGATGGATGTGAAACTTGTTACGGTTCCGTAGACAGGGAGAAATCTATCGTCACTCTTTGGACTCAATGGTCTACGGTTGAGCACTGGGAAAAATATTTCGCTTGGAGAAAAGAAAGAGGTGATTTTGAAGAATTTTCATCCTTTTTTTCTGAAGAGCCCAAAATAGCCATTTCTGAAGTTTTCTATTAAGCCAACCCACTCCACCACTTGAACGCCTTGGGGTTGTTGTTCCAGACCGTGCACAATCCTGTCGGACTGAAGGCTTTTCGCGGCAACAGTTAAAACGCCTTGAAAACCGGCACTCGGACTGCGATGGTTCTGCCATGACCACGTTGCCCAAGACATCCGCACCCACCCAGTCCATTCCCCGGCGACAATTCATCAAGTCCGCGGCGGTGGCGGGGACCGGGTTGAGCATTCTTCCAAGCGGCGCTCTGGCCGGTCCCGAGGCTCCGAGCAACAAACTCAACGTCGCCATCATTGGCGCAGGAGGAAGGGGCCGGGCGCACTTTGGGGCCGTCAGAAATGAAAACGTCGTAGCCTTGTGCGATATCAACGAACAAACCCTCGCCAAGGCCGCCAAGATTTTCCCCGGGGCCAAGCACTACGTTGATTGGCGCAAATGCCTCGACCAGAAAGACATTGATGCAGTCATCTGCAGCACGACCGATCACACTCATGCATTTATTTCAAACTGGGCTTTGAATAGAGGAATGCACGTTTACTGCGAAAAACCGCTCGCCAACTGCGTTAAGGAAGCCCGCGTGGTCCGCGCTAATTACCTAAAGAACAAGGACAAGGTAGCCACCCAAGTGGGTATGCAGCGCCGTACAAACCCGAACTTCGACCGTGTGCGCGAGGCGATTCTCGACGGGGCAGTTGGCACCTTGAAGCATGTTCATGTGTGGGGTAACAGGAAGCACGACAAAACAGGTTATCTGCCCGCCTCAGGCGAACCGCCCGCGCACCTGCACTACGATCTTTGGATCGGTCCATCCCCATGGCATCCCTACAACCCGGGCTATTTCCGTGGTGGCTGCCTGAGCTGGAACATGTACTGGGACTTCGGCAGTTGGCAGGTGGGCGATATGGGCAGCCACACCATGGATCTGGCCTGGAACGCCATCGATGCCGGGCTGCCGACTTCGGCCCAGGCGCACGGCGACCCGGTCAATTCCGACGTCGCTCCCAGCGCCCTGACCATGACCTTCGATCATCCGGCAAACGACTGGCGGCCGGCGATCAAGGTGACGTGGTACCAAGGCTCCCACAAGCCGAGCGTTTTGGCCGATGGTGTTCCCACTAAGCCAGGCCATGGGGCGTTGTTCGAAGGCGACAAGGCGTGCCTAGTTACGGAATTCCATCGGCATGAGTTCTTTCCCCGCGATAAGAACGCGGGCATGGCGCACTACAAACCACGGCGGGAATCAAAGCGGATTCCACCGATTGGCGGATTCCAGGCACAGTGGGTCAATGCCTGCAAAGGAGACCTGAAGACATCCAGCAACTTCGACTACAGCGGCACGATGATCGAGCAGATGCTACTGGGATTGGTGGCATACCGCGTCGGAAAGAAAGTCGAATACGACGGTGCCGCAGGGCGCATCACTAACGACGTTGCGGCGAATGAACTGCTGAGCCGCAAGTATCGCAAGGGGTGGAATCTGGACGAAAGTTGATGGCGATACACCGCTAGATGATGCTACCAAGAGCAAACGAACAGAAACCGCCGACCTCCTCCGCAAACACGGCGGCAAGACGGGTGAAGAATTGAAAGCTGAAGGGAAATGAAAAATCTCCTACTCACAACAATCGCAGCCGTGGTTCTGGTAGAAACCGCCTTCGCCGACCCGATTCACGATGCTGTTTGGGGCGCCGACCTTGCTGGTGTTCAAGCGGAATTGGACAAAGGCGCGGATGTGAACGCGAAGGGTGATGGTGGATGGACTCCTTTGCATGATGCGACTTACTTCGGCCACAAGGAAATTGTCAAACTGCTGATCGAAAACGGTGCGGATGTGAATGCGAAGACTGATGCTGGCGGAACACCGCTAGATTGG
>JASLKI010000391.1 GCA_030747575.1 Verrucomicrobiota bacterium
GCAAGCAGCGCGGCGGCAAAGTCGATGTGCTGTTGGGTCGGGTTGCCGATAGAGTCGGCGACCGCAGAGGCCGAGCCGACCTGCACTTGACCGGCAGCAGCCAGGCCCATGATCACCGGCGGGAGCGCTTGGCCAAGCGCATCGCCCACGCCGGGGATCGGGATCCCCGCCTGTGTGCGCCGTGCTTTTGAATCCGGCTTGGCGGCCGACGATCGCCTTTGTTCAAATTTCACCTCGGAAAAATCACCGTCAAAACTCGGTTCCAGCAAAAGAATCCGATTCAGCAGCGGAGGGTGCGTTGCGGCGAAGGAAAACCAAGACTCGCGCATCCCGTTGCCGAAAAACATGTGGCTGGCCTCCTCCGCATGCGGGGTCAGCAGCCGCGAACCGGTTGCCATTGCGCCGATCTTTTTAAGCGCGCCGGCCAGCCCCCCCGGGTTGCGCGTGTACTGCACTGCCGACGAGTCGGCGAGGTACTCGCGCTGCCGCGACACGGCGCTCTTGATGAGGTTACCCATGAGGATGCCCAGGCCGCCAGTTACCATGATCCCAAGCCCAGCGATGCCAATGACCGCCATGCCGCCGCCCTCATCCCGGCTTCGACTGCTCCGGTTTCCCGACGAGTTGAACCCGATCCGCATCATCAACCGCCCGAGTTGAGAAAGTACAAAGAGCCCAAAAACCACGGCAACAAGGCGGAGGTTGAGACGCATGTCCTGGTTGAGAATATGACTGAACTCATGGGCAATGACTCCCTGCAACTCGTCGCGGGAAAGCCGCCGCATGCACCCATCGGTGACGCCGATCACGGCATCGTCGACGGTGTAACCGGCCGCAAAGGCATTGATGGCTTTCTCCTCGCTCATCACGAAGACCTCCGGCATCGGCACGCTCGAGGCGATGGCCATCTCCTCGACGACGTTCATCAGCTTTTGCTCGTCCGGATCGGTGCTGGCCATGTTCACCAGTCGCCCGCCCATCATCGAGGCGATGCTGGAACCACCATCACTCAACTGACTTTTCCGGTACAACCCGGCCAAGGAAATGACCACAAACGTCCCGAGCATCACCGACATGGCGAGCATCGGGTCCAGCAACGTTGAAAAATTGCGCGCCTTATCCACGAAGGGGATGACTGCGGCAATAATCAGGAAATTCAGCAGGGAGATGAGCAGAACCGCGACGCCGAAAAGAAAAACCAGATAGCCGGTTTTTTTCTTGGCCTGATGCTGGCGCTCAAAGAAATCCATGTTGAGCGATCCCTAAGTCCAGAGTTGCCGGAATCACATGTCGTCGAACGAGATGTCGAGGTCTTTCTTTTGATCGGCGGTGACCACGGCCTTGCCGACATCCCCCAAGCCCTCGACCTCGAAGAAGATCGCCTCCGTGAAACCGAACATGCCGGCGACCATGTTGGCCGGGAACACCTGCAGCGCGTTGTTGTAGCCCATCACCGAGTCGTTGAACGCCTGACGCGCAAAGGTGACCTTGTTTTCGGTCGATGTCAGTTCCTCAGTCAACTGCATCATGTTTTGATTGGCCTTGAGGTCGGGGTACGACTCGCTCAGCGCGAACAGGCGTCCCATCACGCCACCAAGCGTGCCCTCGGCGGCCACCATCTGCTTCATCGCCGCCGGATCGCTTGGGTTGGCGCTGACGGCCGCATTGGCGTTGGCGGCCATGTTTCGTGCCTGAATGACCTCCTCCAGCGTGGTGCGTTCGTGTTTCATGTAGCCCTTAACCAACTTCACGAGGTTGGGAATCAGGTCGTATTTGCGCGTCAACTGGATGCCGATCTGCGAGTAGTTGTTGTCCTTGGCGTTGCGCTTGCGGATCAATCCGTTGTAAATGCCCATCGCCCACAGGCCAACGATGACGATCAAACCAAAAAACGCTGCCAATACTATTACTGATCCTGTCATTTTTGTGCTCCTTTCGTTTCCAGACGCAAATACTGGCTAAACTATTGGGTTAAGTCAATTACAATCTATGCCATCGATTATAGCCTGAAGTTATCGCAGCCACGGCTGGAATTGCAGTGAGAACAGATCTGCATTTTTCAACTCAAACCGCAACTGCACCGCCGGATGGGCTTGGCGCAGGTGGCTGATGTCTGCGCTGGTTTTGCCGACGATGTTTCCGTTGACGCTTTTCCACATGACGGTTTGGCTGAGTTGATCGCCAGTCAGGGGTTGGCACTCGGAGAGTGAGTGGCCAGGGATGGCGGTGCCGTTGGGCTGATACAGGCCGACGCGGACTTGACCGCCCTGGTTCGTGCGGTAGTTGAGCGTCAGGCGGTCTGCCAGGCGGCCAAGCGTGATGGGCTTCGTGATCAACTCGCCCGCCTCCGCTCCGGCGCGAATGGAGACGAAGCCGTCCTTCCGGTACTCAAACCGCCGCACGCGACTGTCCGGGCCGATGTAATACGCCTCGGTGGCATACACGGAGAGATGATTCGGGCGGCCGGGTATCTCGACAAGACCCCACGCCATGTAGTTGCTGCGGTTGCCGCCGCGGTCTTTCGGGGCGGATTCCGGAACCACCGGATCGAGCCACCGGTGAAAGTGCAACCCGTCACGGCTGGTCATCAGGGTCGGCTCGACGCGCTGCCCTTCTTCCGGCAGATAACGCGTGGGAAAACCGATGAGCAGGTGCGGCGCCCGCCCATACGGCTGTACGGCATTTGTGTAAAGATGCTGCGCGGGAATTCCCCCCTGATACTTGAGCAGCACCGGCTTGGTCCAATTGATGAAATCGCTCGCCGTGCCGGTCATGATGACGCGTACGCCGTTGACGAACGTGCGGTGATACTCGCGGTACTGCAGCGTGTGAGCGTCCCAAAAGGCAAGATTCTGCGAATCAAACGCGCCCTCGGTGATCACCGGCTCATCTCGCGTCAGCTTCCAACGGATGCCGTCGGGCGACTCGAAAATATACAGGCCGGTTTTTCCAACCGGTCGGCCACGGGAGATGCCCTTGTAGCGCGACTCGGGAGGACAGGCGGGATTGCCGTCCTTGAACGCCACAAAGCAATGTGTGCCAAGTCCATCGACAACGATGTTGTTTTCCCTTGAGCCGTTGAACTCGAACAGGCCAAGTTTCGGCTTCACCCAGTGGATGCCGTCCCGGCTCTCGGCGTAGCAGGTCACCTCACGATGTGTTTCCTTTTTCGCCTCGGTATCCCAGTGGGATGCACGATAGTACATCCGGAACAAATCGCCATCGCGAAAGATCGTGTAATACGCGCTGGTGTTTCCCTCCCACGGCGCGTCGGTGATGAACACAACCTCCTTTGGCTCAGGTTTATGCAGAAACTGTTTTACGCCGCCGGTCATGTCGGCAATCATATGTCCATCGACGAACAACTCGCGCTGCGTGCCGTGCTTGCCAAATGTCAACGGCTCAGTGGCCGTTGTAAGTTGCGAGGCAAACAGCAACGCAATAACAAAGGAAACGTGACGATATATTTTCATGGTGTTCAATGTGAGCATCGTGGCAATTTCAAATCAAACCGCGTAGGAAATCCGCCGTGCCGCTGGCCGACTCCTCCGGCGTCTCCCCCGGCTGGGCCGACTGGTGCACGGTGACCGTCCCGTCGTAGCCGACCGCTTTCAACCCGGCGAACACACGATCAAAATCAACCCCTCCGGGCGAGTGCACCGAGATCAGGTCGAACGACACGTCGTCACCGCACCACGTCGGCAGCGTCAATGCGCCGTCCGGCTTGAGCAACTGGTTTTGCAGATAGACATTAAAGATCCACTTGGCCAAGCGCTCGATCGTCGCTTGGCCGTAATCCTGCGCGCAAATTTCCAGATTCGCCGGCTCGTAAACCAAGCCGAAGTTCGGCCGGTCAATCGCCGACAACGTCCGCTCGATGCTCTCCACCGTCTCGAATAAACTCAGAGTGTGGCATTGGTGCACAAGCTGGATGCCATGCTCGGCCGCCTCGTCGGCGGCACGCCGGGCGTGGGCAATGTCCGACTCCTGCTTGAGCGCGACACGAATTCGCGGCGCACCCAGGCGCTTGGCCAGGTCAAGATACGGCGTGATATTGGTCAACGCGCTTGGTCCCTTTTCGTTGTTGTAAACCGTGTCAAAATCGCCGGTGACCATGCTCACGACCAAGCCGGTTTCAGCCAGGCAACCGGCTGCTTCCTCAACAGCTTCCGGTGGCGAATGCACCCCCACTTGAGACGCCCTCATGCAGAGCGCCCCGTAGCCGCAGCGCTTGGCCAAGCGGGACAAGTCGCCGATCGGCATCGACGCCTCCTCCTTGGAGTGAAACTCCTCGGCAATCCGTACAGAGAGTGAAAGCTGCATGATGGCAGTACGCTTGGCCAAGCTATCCGCCTCGATAGTCTTAAGCAATCCCTGATGAAGGACGAATAATTTTGAGAGCATTTTGTCGTTGCCCCAACGATATTTGAATTTTAA
>JASLKI010000392.1 GCA_030747575.1 Verrucomicrobiota bacterium
TCCCCGTCAGCCCCATGCGGGTCGGTCTTGTCGGGATAGTTGTTGATCGCTCCCGAACCACCATAATCAGCCTGGCGAATGAGCCACACAACGCTTGGGTTCGCCTTGGTTCCCTTTTTGCCGAAGGACGGGGTCTTGTAAACATAAGTCTGAACGGAAGAAAGGGTCTTGAGGATGGTGGGGGCCTTCCAAGTGCGACCGTTCCAGGCGCGCATGGTGGTGGTCACACTGTTGTCCCCGCCCATGAATCCCCACGGCTCATAGCTGTGCCCCGGGCTTCGGTCCTTCGTGGCGGCCATCACCCGCAGATCCTTCACCTCCCTCTTTCCCAGATAGCGCGAATTACTCTTGGGGAGAAAGTCCCGTTTGTCCTCCGCACGAATGTAGTTCCGAGTGGATGGGCAAATAAAAAGGTCCTTGTTGGGGATAAACTCAGGGTAGAGCCAGTTCAAGTTGTCGTCTCCGGGACTCTCACATCCTGTGAGCCGGCCCAGGCTGTCATCGTCCGCATACATCTGGGAGCCCAGCCCCATCTGCTTGAGATTATTCATGCAGGTGGTGATCCACGCCTTGCGCTTGGCCAAGGAGAGCGCAGGTAAAAGCAACGATGCCAGGATCGCGATGATGGCAATCACTACCAGTAGTTCAATCAAGGTGAAACCCTTACGCATGACAAAACCGGAACATTGTACCCAATGCAAAAAAGCAACCGCCCGATACCGGGCGGTTGCGATAAAAACGCCGGTTCTAATTTGACCTTAGTTTACTTGATGGTGATGGCCACGTCGTCAATAAACCAGCCGGCCTGCGGACCGATGTCCTGCCCGCCGTCGGATGCGAAATTGAATTCCAACCGAATCTTTTGGCCAAGCGCCCCGGCCGGAATCTTTGCCTTCTCAAGACGCCACTGCTTGGCCTCTCCACCGCGAATCCAGATGGGATTATCAAGTAGATACTCACCATCCACATCTAGAATCTCCACCTGGCACCAGTCGGTCAATTCACCATCAATCGCGGCTTCACAATCGCGGTAACTCCAGAATTCAAGGCGTGCGTTGTCCAGGCCGGTCAGGTCAATGACCGGGGAGACCAGATAAACGTCCGTATAGTCGTCGTAATCCTTGGCCAAGCCGGTCCCGTAGGCGCGTGTCGGGCTGTGAGCCTCACCCGGGCCGTTGGTGGGGTTACCAAGTTCCCACTCGGTGCCGCTCTCGCCCGGGTCAGAAGTGGACCAACCTGGTGCTCCCGACTCGAAATCATCGAAGAATAGAGGCGGAGACTCGAGTTGAGCCACACGATAAATCGCCGAGGCTCCCAGGCCAGTATCGGTGAACGAGGTGTTGTCCGAGGTGGCGCCCCCCTCCGGGTGGGCATCGGCGATGGTCTGCCACGGTGCGCTGAGTGTGGCCTGCTTCTGTACCTGATAAATGTTCCCGACGGTCGAGTTCCAGTCGAAGCTGAATCCTGCTCCGTCACCGGAAACCCGGCTGGAATGCAGCACAATCTCCGGACCTTCGGCACCGACAAAAGAGGATGCCACCGGCACCGTGTCGATGAATTTGCCGATACTGACGTAAAGGTCATCAAACAGCAGGTTACCCAATCCGGCGTTCAGACCTGAACTCATGACCAGCAATGACATCAAGTCGGGCTTTGGCTTGCCCAGGTCGACCGTGCCGGCAGGGTTGCGGTCGCTGACAAAATTCTCAAAGACCACCGTGCGTTCGGACTGGCCCTCCTCAGCGATGTACACCGAGTAAACATCACCATCATCGTTGGACTTGTTTTCCACATCGATCCAGATATTGTAAACGCCTCCAAAATCCAGAACAGTGTCACCGATCGTGTACTCATTACCAACCCCATTGCGTGCGTTTAAAGTGATCGGGCCAAAGCCTGGATCCTTGGTTAGTCTTACAATGGGTCCCGCGTCATTGTTGAAATCACCAGTGAATCGTATCGGTTTTTCGGTGAGGCCAAAAAGCACATTCACCTGCCCGTCCACGGCATCATCATCCAGTGTGGCCAGTCGAAAGAACACAGTCGCCTTTTCGCCTTCGGCGATTTGCAGGGAGCGCAATTGCAACGCATTCAGGTCGTCCGCCCCGGTAAAGCCGAGTGCCTGGTTACCTTCGACATCGAACACCACCGCAGAGCCCACTGGGTTCTGCCAACCGCCCTGGCCATTAATACTGTCACTGGCATTAAACGTCGCAGCCGGTTTCGCTGGAATCTCCAAGTCATCCAGTTCCCCGTCCACATACAAACGACGCTGACCATTCTCCTGCACAAAAACCACATGGTGCCATTCCCCATCATAAGGCTCGGCGGTGGAATAGATGTGGCCAACCGTCGGCCAGCCACCCTGACGGATGTAGAGGTCAACCGCTCCGCTGGCCCCGCCGTTGTCGGTCCCGATGTTGAACAGCGGAGTGTTGTTGGCCGTGTTACCCTCCGAAAAGACCCTCAAATCGTTCTGTCCGTTCCCATCCACTTGTGACCACATTGAAATAGTGAACGATTCGTGCTTGTTGGCCGGCAATTCATCAGCCGCATCATGCACCCGGCTTAGCAGTGTATTATTCTCGTTGGAGAAAGAAAAAGCATTGCCTTTCTGCCCTTCCACCAAGTCATCGGCTGTCAAATTTAACAATTCCAAATCGTAGCCGTTTATCAGATCTGGGGTCTTGTCCCCCTGCACTTCATCCAATGGCCAGTAGGCAACTAACCCTTTGCTTAATTGTGTGGGCGCTCCATCGTCATTCAACCCTATTACTTCGTCATCTGAAAGAGCCCGTTTCCAGATGGCCACATCGTCAATCAATCCCGTTACCCAGTGTGAGCTTGAGGCACGCAAAATGCCCCCAATCGACGTATTGTTGACATCCATAAATGCCCCCTCAACATTCGCAGCATCACGAGACTCGAAATTATCGATCAGTGTCCATCCGTCAGCCACGCCGGAAATAGCCTCGACAGTCACCGAAACCTCCACTGTCTCGGCTCCTCGCACCGCCTTCAACGTGAAGGTGGTCGATTCCTTGACGGTCACCTCGATGGAGCCGACCCCAAACTCGGAAACCGAGTTGACGATCCCGTCCTGCCTATACATTGGATGAAGCAGCGCCTTCGGCTCGAGGTAAAGTGTGGCATCGGCGCTGGCATCCCAGTTCAAGGTGGCTTTTCCCCCCGCAGCTACCACCGGGAAATCAGCGTCAAACATGCGAATCTCCAGCGGAAGTTTTTTCTTCATCCCTGTTGGCACACCGTTCGCAAACAACGAACCCACCTCGTCGTCACTCAGCGCCCGATTCCAGATGGCCACGTCATCAATCAGCCCCGTCACCCAGTGCGACGCCGACGAACGCAATATCCCACCAATCGTCGTGTCGTTCACCCTGAACGTTCCTTCCGGCTTGGGCGCAATCTCCAGATCATCCAGTTCCCCGTC
>JASLKI010000393.1 GCA_030747575.1 Verrucomicrobiota bacterium
CATCGGGCTGGACCACACGCGTTGGCTCGGCGAAACACACGCGGCGATCGCCGCCGAGAAGGCCGGCATCATCAAGCCCGGCATCCCGGCGCTGACGGCGGCCGCTCAACCGGAGGCGCTGGCAGTGATCCGCGCCGAAGCAGCGAGGCAAGGCGCGGAGTTGATCGAGGTTGGCCAAGCGGAGTCCACCGCCGACTTGCCGCTGCTAGGGCGGCATCAGCAAACCAACGCGATTTTGGCCAAGGCGGTGGTCAGGCGATTGCAGGGCGAGTTGCCGGTGCCGCCCGAGGCGATTCGCGACGGCTTGGCCAAGGTGCATTGGCCGGGGCGGCTGCAGGTCATCCAGCGCGGCGAACAGACAGTACTGCTCGACGGCGCGCACAACGCCGAGGGCGCAGCGATGCTGCGGCAGGCTTTGGCGGACGGGTTTTCCGCCGACTCGACGGTCTTCATCCTCGGCATGGTGGACGAGAAGGACGGCGCGGGGTTTTGCGCCGAGTTGGCGACCTTAGCCAAGCGCATCGTTTTGTCGCCGGTAAGCAGCGCCCGCTCGGCTAAGCCGGACGGTTTCGTGATGGCGTGCAAAGCCGCCAATCCGGTGGCGGCGATCGAGGTTGCCGACTCGCTTGCCCAAGCGCTGGAGTGGTGCGCGGCCGAGACGTTTGTGGTGGTCGCCGGGTCGTTTTACCTCGTGGGCGAGGCGATGGAACGCCTCGGGGTGGCCCCGACACCAAGCGAGGCCGAACGACAACTGAACGACTGGGGAGAGCCGGGACGCAGCGCAAAGACTCTTTCGGATTGACTTGGCGGGGGGAGTTTCGGCATAAAGCTGGGCCACGGCGAGGCGCGTTGGTCTATCGGTTAGGACGCCGCCCTCTCAAGGCGGAAAGACGAGTTCAATTCTCGTACGCGCTACCATCTCGCTGACACTGCGGCCGATAAAGCCCATGACACCTTTTCAAATTATCTTCACTCCCACCGCCGCCGCCGAGTTGGGCACGCTGCCCAAGGAGCTGCAGTTGGAAATTCTCGGGGACTTTCGCGGCCTGCCCAACGACGTCCGCAGCGACGAGATGGACAGCTTCGGCCGCCTCAACCGCGACGGGCGGCATCTATTCCGTTTCCGGCTCGGCAGTTACCGGGTGTACTTCGAGCGGCACGAGTTCGGGGTGCTGATTCACCGCATCCTGCACGCGAAGAAACATCTTCGGGATTTTCTCTTCCGCAACAAACTGCCGGGCGGGGAGGATCGCGTGCTGGAGGAGACGCCGGAATTCTGGAAGCTGATCGAGTCGGCCAAGTCGGCCGCCTGCTAGGCTACTGCAAATCCTCGCCCAATTCCACATTCCAGTAGGCCATGTCGAGGAAGTGCCGCCAGCTCTCGTGGTAGTGAAGGCTGAACCGCACCTGCATGAACGGATGCCAGCGTGGCTTGCGCGGCTTGCGAACCAATTGCATCCCGGCCTGCTCCGGCGTGTGGTTGGACTTGCGCGAGTTGCACGGGACACAGGAGCAGACAATGTTTTCCCACGAGGTTGGGCCGTCCTGTTGTCGCGGCACGACGTGATCCAGGTTCAAGTCTTTCGTGTCGTATTTTTTGCCGCAATACTGGCAGGTGTTTTTGTCGCGCTGAAAAATATTGTGCCGGGTGAACTTAACTTCCTTGCGAGGCACCCGATCGTAAACCATCAGCAGAATCACACGCGGCAAACGCAGCTTGATGCTCACGCCGTGGATGCTCTCGGGATCGGGTTTCTCCTCGGAAAGATCAGCCCACTGGTGAAAGCCGAACGTGTTGAAGTCGCCGCCCTCGCTGTGCACAACCTGCGCGTTGCCCTCGAAGAGCAGCGTCAAGGCTCTGCGGGCGGAGCAGATATTTACGGCCTGCCAAAGCCGGTTCAATACCAGAACCGGCTGATGTAACAGTGCTTCCATGATCTGAAAAAGTGGACGGGAAGCTATCACGGCCATTTTGATGGAGTCAAACATCAACGAAAACTCCAAGTTTAGCCTTCAATCCGGCCCGGGCGGATGGTACTTCGGCGGCGGCGTTCAAATGAAAAACCTCATCCCCCTCCTCGCTGCATGCTTGTTTGCGCTTAGTCAAGCGCCCGCCGAGGCGGCCAAGCGCCCGAACATCCTGTTCATGATGTCCGACGACCACGCCGCCGAAGCGATCAGCGCGTACGGCTCGTGGCTCAAGGATTACTGCCACACACCGACCCTAGACCGGCTCGCCGCCGAGGGCATGCACTTCACCAACGTCTGCTGCAACAACTCCATCTGCTCGCCCAGCCGCGCCAGCATCATCAGCGGCCAATACTCACACGTCACCGGCGCGCTCAACCTCGGCTGCCGCCTCAAACCGAACGCCCCGAGCTACATCCGCGAGATGACCAACAGCGGCTACGAGACGTGTGTCGTCGGCAAGTGGCACATGCAGCAGTTCCCGCGCGGCGCCGGCGACTACGCGGTGACTGTTGGCCAGGGCAGCTACTTCAACCCAACACTGCACCGACCCGACGGCACCCGCGAAAAGTACGAGGGTTACTACGCCGATCGCTACACCGACTGGGCGCTCAAGTGGCTGAAGCAACGCGACACCAAAAAACCGTTTTACCTGAGCCTGCACTTCAAGGGGCCGCACGAATATTTCGAGTACCCCGAGCGCTGGGCCAAGCTGCACGAGGGCGTGAAGATTCCCGAGCCGCCCAGCCTGCACGAAGATATCACCAAGACCAGCCCGCTGCTCAAGGGCAAGCATTACTCGGTCATGTACGACACCGAGGGGCCAAAAAGCTTTTACCTCGTTTACGAGGACTACCTGGCCAAGGTCTCCGATGATCCCGCTGAGCGCCGCTCACTTGCCTACCAGCACCTCATCCACAAATACCTTCGCTGCGTTGCGGCGATAGACGACAACGTCAAGCGCGTACTCGACCACCTGCAAGGCGAAGGCATCCTGGATGACACGCTCATCATCTACACCAGCGACCAGGGCTATTGGCTGGGCCAGCACAATATGCACGACAAGCGGCTCATCCTCGAGGAATCACTCAAGATGCCGTTTATCGTGCGGTATCCAAAAGAGATCAAAGCCGGCAGCGTAAGTTCCAAACTCGGCATGAACATCGACTTCGGCCCGACCATGCTCGATTACGCCGACGTGAACATCCCCAGCGTAATGCAGGGCGTGAGCCTCCGGCCATTGCTGCGGGGCGTCGAACCAACCGACTGGCGGGAGTCGATTTTTTACGCCTACTACAACCGCTCCCCCAAGCATTGGGGCATCCGCACTGAGCGATACAAGCTGATCCGTTTCCCTGACACCGAGGCAGTCGAGTTTTACGACCTGCGGGAAGATCCCACCGAGATGTACAACCGAGCCGCCGAGCCGGCCTACAGAAAACAGATCGCCTCCACTCAAAAACAACTGGATACACTGATGACCAACACCGGTGTCACCCGGGAATTCCTCCTCAAAAGAATGGGCGACAACACCAAGCTGCCGCCGCGCCTACATAAAAGACGTAATAAGAGAAAAGAGAAGTGAGCCAGGTGGCTGGCCAAATGATTACTCCAGGGTCTTTGTCCAGTTGATGAATTCCTGATGCTGGTCGGCTTGAAATCGGTTGGTATCGTCTGGGGCAAGCCAGGCTAATGAGCCTTTGGCGATAAGCGGCTTGGCAGACCGGATCCGATCGATGACTTCCGCTACCGCGTTGAAATCGGCAAAGCGATCGCGCTTGGGTGTGACAACCAAACATGGTTTCGGAAGCACCAGGCCAAGCACATCATCGTAGTCGAAAGGCATTTCACTCTCTCGTCCATCGAAGAGGCCAAGGCGTGGTTGCAGCGCGTGCAGTTCCCAGAGTCGCCTGTTGCCGCCGGTCGCCCTAGCATTGCCGGCATTTCGCAAGGGAGTCCAGCCACTGAAACAGGCTACACCTGCGACGCGATCATCGAGCGCGCCGGCATACATCGCAGTCAGCGCTCCGCTTGAATACCCAAGCAGGAATACCCGGTTGGTGTCGAACTCGGGGATCGCGCTTTTTGCTGCACCCCTCCCCTCGACGGCAAAACTCACAGCAGCCTGGGCGTCCATCACCATCCGGCCGAGCTTTGACCAAACAGGATGATTTATGTAAAAGTCGCGCCCCTCGAGCAGTCGCAGGCCGAAGCCGCATTGATCGTAGGCGATGACGGCGAAACCGTTCTCGGCCAGCCGTTGATAAACCGTGGTGCCCTGCACGCCGTAACCCTCGTTGTAGCCACTGTGATATGAGAGAGGATGCAGCCAGACGACCACCGGCATGGGCGTCGGCGCTCCGTCTTTGAAATAAAGATTACCGCGCACACCATGGCCAAAGTGGATTGGTACTCGGTGTACGCCCTTGGGCGTCCAGCGGTCGTGCGTCATCAAACTCGACTCGGCATCAGTGAGAAACTCCGCTTGCTCGACCGGCGACAAAGTCTTCGGTGCTTGGCCAAGCGACCATTTGATGCGTTCGATGGCGGGAGCGGCCTTGGCGATGGCCAAGCTGGCTGCGTTTTGGCGGCTGCGCCACTGTTCCCAGTCGAAGTCGTGGATCAATTGCTCGGGAAACTCCCCTTGCTTGGCCAAGCCGCGACCAAAAGCCAGGTCGACCCAATCGAGATTACGCTGCCGATCAGCCCGGCTGACCTGTTCCGGAGGCGGGCCGGATGAGTGGCCACCGGTGCGGTAATCAATCCGTAGGTTTTGCTCCGCGCCGAGGAGCCGATAAACAGAGCGGCCTTCGATGTAGGCCTTCTCGACAGCGAAGGTCGGCTCGGCGCCGTCGTTGTACGCGGTATGAATGAGGCAGTGACGTGGCGCGATCAGCCCATACCAGCCGTGGGCGTCGACCGGCAGTTCATTCTCACGACCTGTGAAGTCGCGCAGCGAGGGAAGAAACCATTCACTTGGAAAATCGGATGGTGCCTCGGCGTAGGTGTTACGACTGGTGAACCGGTAGGGGCTGGATGCGGGTGAACCCGGACTGCGGGCGACGACGCAGCTAATGCGCTCATCGAAAGCACCGGCAATCATCGCCTGTTTGCCGTAACGCGAAAACCCGATGATTGCGATTTTGTCGGCATCGATTTCGGCGACGGATTGATCACCCAGAAGATAATCGATGCAGCGACTAGCCAGCCAACCCTTGGTGCTAATCTCCGTCCAGGTAGCTCTGGGATATTCCTTGCGTATGGTCTGCCAGACGCTTTCGTAGCCTGGGTAGCCGGCCTCTCGGTGGTGCCTGTCCACGCCCGGGAACAGGCAGACAGCGTAGCCACGCTCCACCGCATCCTCACCCCAGTAACGCTGGTAAAACCGAGGAGCGGTCAGCAGCAGCGGAAACGGACCTTTGCCATCGGGCAACCAAAGTGCCATCTCGAAGGCGACGCGATTCGGCGTGGCCAGCGTGACGAGAATTCGCCGCCGGGTGGACCCGTCATCGTGCACATTTTCGCTGGTGACTTTGGCCCCGGTAATCTGCGGTATCTCACCGGGAAAACTGCCGATGAAATATTTGATGAGCAACGATCGGATTTCCTCGCGGCGCTCTGCCCACTCACCGTGGGATTTAACTTTGCGACCATCGAGAAACTCAAGCAACGGCGGCAACTCAGCGCGTAAATACGGCTGACCAAGCGCCGTGAATGAAGTCAACGAAATGACGGCGACTACAAGCCAAAGGCAAATTAAACGGGATGTGTTCAAACCGCACTGCTACCACTCCGGCCAAGCGGCAACAAGCCAATCGTTGTCATAACAAGCCCTATGGGACTTCATTTCAACTCTTCACCCTCAACACAAGCATCGGGATCTTAATTGTGTTCTTCATGGAGAACACAGTCTGGCTCTAATTCATAGTGGCGAGGTAGGCAACCAGATCGCGAATCTGTCGCAGGTTAAGAATCGTTTTGGGGTCGGGCATCGTGCCAACGGATTTCGATTGGGATTTAATTTCGGAGGTGGCAAAGGATTCCCGTGAGTTGTCAGGTAGATTGACGGTTATGCCGTCATCACCCTCGCTCATCAACGTGCCGCTGACCGTGCGCCCGTCCGTGAGTTGCACTGTGACGATCCCGTAACCAGGGACGATTTCGGCCTGTGGATCGACGATGGACTGGAGAAGATATTCGCGCGAATGGCGTTTGGCGATGCCTTCCAAGCTCGGCCCAACCTGTTTGTCGATCTGTTTCAACGCATGACACTTCGAGCATTGGGCCTGTGCGTGACCGAAAAAGATACCACGACCTTTTTCGGCGTTACCGCCCTGCAGGGCAACGCCATAGCGTGCCATGACACCCTTCTTGTTAATGGAATTTTGATACTGCTCCAACTGCAGCTTGAGCTCCGTGTAGTCACGCGTGGCAGTGGTGGCGGTTTCGAGAACTTCCAGCTGGATATCCGGGGCGATTCTCCCCGCGATCAGTTCCTTGACGAGCTGTTCGATGATCGACTTCTTTGACGGCAGCCTTGGCACCATTTTGATCGCCTGCTGCAGTTCAACGATGTCACCGGAATTTTTGAGTGTCGCCAGCAGGTAGCTATTGACGGCAGACCTGCCCTGTTTGGCCTCCGTCAACTCCTGCGCGGCGACCACTCGAAGCTCAGGAGACTTGGAGTACAGGGCCTTGACACCGACCGAAGTAAACAGGGCGAGATCCTGTTTCCTTAGCCAGCGCAGCCATGCCTTGCGCACGGTGCTCCGTTGTCCTTCGTCCAATACGAAGCCAGCCACTTGATCCCGTTGTGCCTTGTTCGGCTTGATGCTCTGTAATACCGAGATGGCTCGTCGCGAAACCTTGTCGTCAGCGTCATTTGCCAAAGACCAGATTTCAGGGCCAATAGCCGCACTGAGCGTGTCCAGGTCACCCGCTGGAATGGGAAAATAACGCCCGTCTATTGGATCCAGTGTCGATGCCTGCGGCCAGGATTGGAGGGCGTAAAGCGCTTCAACACGTAGCGCGCGACCCAGATTTGGAGTGGCCAGAAAACCGGAGATGCGCTTGGCGGAGGCGATGGTGCCGAGGCGACGATTGGCGGCAATTGCACGGACGTTAACTGGGGCCGAATGTTGCGGATCGAGCGCCGCCGCAACTGCGGCAAGAGCCTTTGGGTGCTCCACAAAGGTTTGAGGTGCAGCTTCGTCGTAGATGGCTCGGACGGCGTCGCTCATGACTTGTGGTGAAGCATCGTTGACAAAGGCCGTCAATTCCTTGACGGCCCGTAGTCGCCTGAGGGCGACGACGGCAGCAATACGCATGGCCTCCGAAGGGTATCCGGCGTAGGCTTCCAGCTCTCTTGGTGTGGCAACACCGACCAGGCCGGTGACGCCGGCATGGCGCAAAACGGGTTCCTTGTTGTCAGTCGCAACAATCAGTTCGGTGAGGGCGCCCAACGCATTCTTGCTCTTGAGCTTGCCGCAGGCGATGCCGGCCATCAGACGCACGCGCGGCGACAGATCGCGAAGCAGGACAGGTATTCGGTTGTCGGGATCAAAGCCAAGCTCGCCTGCCCAGCGGGCGGTCTGGGCACGCAGTTCATCACTGTCGTCGGCACACAGAACCGCAAGCAAGTCCCGATCCCTGTGCTTAAGTTGACCCAGTCCCCACAAACTGTGCAGTCGAGGGAAAAACTCGGCCTTGCGATCCGCTGCCAAGACGCGCAGGGCCTTGATCTCACGACGGGCGACAAGTGCAAACTGCGCTTGCTGGCGGATTCGGCGATCGGTGTGGCCAAGAAGTGCAAGCAGTTCAACAACGGTCTGCTTGTTGAAGCCTTTGGCCAGGATCGCCTTTACCTGGACCATCTTTTGCGTATCGGCGCCTGCCTGCAGGGTCCACAGTTGGCTCATCCCGCCACTCGGCCTCCAGAGGGTGAAATAGAGGCGTCCATCCGGTCCAAAAGTCGACGTTAACACCTGCCAGGCAAGTCCTTGGATGAGGATGTGATCGCCCTGTCTTTTGAAACCGGCCCCGTCGGCAATCATCCTGAAGGCACGAATATCACCTTTTCCACCCAGGAAAAAATGATCCCTGTAGGCGCCGCCCAGTGCTGTGCCCGGCTGAAACGAGAATGCGGCCGGGGCGTTCCAGCTGTTCTCAATGGCAGGCAGGAGGTGAGAAGGCTGACCCTTGTGAAATGGAACCCACATCTTCTCTGCCAGCCATGGGTTATAGAGGTCCTCCCGCGCAGCCCGAACCAGGGTGGTGTTCCGATATTGATAATACATGCGCCATCCCGAGTCCGAACCTTCAGGCAGATAGACAAGGCGCTCCCGCTCCCCTTGGAAATCAGCGTCATGGTCGACGGAAAAGATATTGCCATGGTTATCAAAATCGAAGTACTGGCAGTTGCGCAGACCACTGGCAAAAACCTCGAACTCGCTTCCGTCAGGGTTGCAGCGCAAGATGCAGCCGGAATGCGGGTTACTGACACGCGTCCCCTTTTTTGTCAGGACATCCACACCACGATCGCCCATGCTCCAATAGAGCTTGCCGTCATAGCCTTGGACAATGCTGTGGAGGTCATGATTGCCGTAGCCGATGTGGGGGGCGAAGCCATGGGCAATACTCTCCCTGCGGTCCGACACCCCGTCGCCATCTGTATCGGTCAACTTCCAGAGATCGGGAATAATCGTGGTGTAGACGTGTCCGTCGATCGGCGTGACGCTGTGGGCGACCCCAGTCAGGACTTTGTTGAAGCCGTCGGCAAAAAGTGTCGCCTTGTCAAACACCCCATCGGCGTTCTCGTCTTGCAGTGTGTAGATCTTCTCGCTGCGCACCGACAAGTCCTTGACGTCCACCTTGCCGTCACCGTTGTAGTCGCCCACCCCCTGGCGAGCGGCGATTTGTCGTGAGTAATTCTCCATTATCCACTGGCGCTTTGCTTTTGTGGATATCAGTTCCATGTCCTGTTCGTGTAGGAACGGCGATTGAATAAGGCTGATCTCCTCACGCTGCTGCCGAACAGTCTCGGTGACGTAGACCGTACCGTCGGAACTGATCCCAACCCCCATGATCGGCTTGGGCATGGAATCGCCTCCCATGACAGGCACCGCCAGCAGTCCGTCAC
>JASLKI010000394.1 GCA_030747575.1 Verrucomicrobiota bacterium
ATCCGGCGCGTTGAGCAGGCGCAGAAGGACGGCCTGCAGATCACCGCCGACATGTACACATACAACGCCAGTTCCACCGGCTTGACCGGCGTGATCCCGACGTGGGTGCAGGAGGGCGGGCACGAGGCGTGGATGAACCGCATGCGTGAACCCGAGGCGCGCAAGCGGCTGCTCGGCGACCTGCGCGAGCAACTCGCCAACCAGCCGCCGGAAGGCATCATGATGGTAGGGTTCGAGAACGAGGAGCTGGGCAAAAAATTCATGGGCAAAACCGTCGCCGAGGCGGCTCGCATCCGGGGCCAGTCGCCGGAGGACGCCATCATCGACCTCGTACTCGAGGACAACAGCCGCATCCAGTGTGTTTACTTCAGCATGTCGATGGACAACATCCGCAAAAAAATCGCGCTCCCGTGGGTGTCGTTCTGCTCCGACTCCGCCTCGCTCGACCCGGCCAACGCTACCGACATGACCCACCCACGCGCGTACGGCAGCTTCGCCCGCGTGCTGGGGAAATTCTCGCGAGATGAAAAAATCATCCCGCTACGGGAGGCGATTCGGCGGCTGACATCCTTCCCCGCTGCGAACCTGAAAATCAGAAATCGGGGCAGTCTGAAAACCGGTTACTTCGCCGATGTCGTTGTGTTCGATCCCGAGACCGTCACCGATCATGCGACATTCAAGGAGCCACACCAGTTTTCCACCGGCGTAGCGCACGTCTTCGTGAATGGTGTGCAGGTGTTGAAGGCCGGCGAGCACACCGGCGCCAAGCCCGGCCGGGTCGTTCGCGGCCCGGGCTGGAAAGGCCACCTCAAGTCGGAGTAATCCAGTCCAAGTTCAGCCGCCGCCTGGCCGAGGGCTAATTGGCAACTCCAAGTAGAACCAGCAAAGTAAAAAGGGAGAGAATTTTTTTCATGTCTTCATTGTAGCACGATGATGTGAATCAATTGGCCGACACAAATCGATATACATAGTGAATGTCATATGAGTTATAAAAATCAAAAAACCCTTTGTGATAGGCAGTAGTCCGGTATCGGGATGGTTGGATGGAAGGGCCTCTTTATAACGATAGTTTGTGTATGACTCCATCCTTCATGATGACACGGAGATTTTCACGATCGAGCAGCACCTTTGGGTTGGACAAGGGATCGCCCTTTACCAGTAAAAGATCGGCAAGGAAGCCCTGCTTCACTTGGCCAAGGCGGCCGGGCATGTCCATTGCTTCCCCCCCATTCTTTGTCATTGTGAGGATCGATTCCATGTTTGTCATGCCGCAGTGTCGGATGAAGTGATCCAGGTCGCGGGCGTTTTGACCGTGTGGAGTGATCATGAAACCGTAATCGCCCCCGCCCAAAATCCTCACGCCGCGTTTCATCAGTTCCTTGATGCCTTTGACGGCGCTTTCGAGTTCCTCTCGGAATCCCATGGCCTTGACCTGTTCCTCGGTGAACCAGTCCGATCCCTCGTAGGCCGCAATGGCAGTGAAGCCGATGTTGGGACTGACGAAGATCCAATCCTTGTTTGCCTCCAGCATGTCGAGGGCTTCCTCGTCGGCGTAGTTGGCGTGGTACACCACCTTGATGCCGTGCCGGACGCAGCGCTTGACCGACTCGGCGCTGCGGGCGTGGGCACTGAGCCGTTTGCCGTGGGCATGGGCAACCTCGGCGGCGGCGGCTACCTCCTCCTCGCTCATGATGGTGGTCTCGGAGCCGGCGTGCGGTACGAAGGAGTCGCCGGAGATCACCAACTTGATGATATCCACGCCTTCTCGGATGAGTTCCCGGGTGAGCCGCCGGTATTCCTCCGGGCCATCGGCCATGAGGGCCATGGAATCCACCTTGGGCATGTGAAGGGTGCGCATGTCGCCGAGCCCGCTGGTGACGGTCAGCCAAGGGGTTGCGGCCAGGAGGCGTGGACCGGGAATTTCGCCTTTCTGGATAGCGTTGCGGATCACGACATCGAGCCGCGGCTTGGCCGACGCGGCGCTGATGCAGCTTGTGATGCCGTGGTCGAGATAGAGTCCGGCGTTGTGCATGGTGAGCAGGGTGTGCTCCTCGGGGGGGATTCGCCCCAGCGCAGCCAGGTCGTCGGTGTTGTCGATGCTCAGGTGCGCGTGCGACTCGACCAGGCCCGGCATCAGGGTGGTCCCGTCGCCACCGTCGATGATCTCTGCGCCGTCGCGTTGCAGAGATTCGCCTTCTCGGGCAACCGCAACGATCTCGTTGCCCTCCACCAGCACTTCCCCGCTGAAGGGTTCATCCCCGCTGCAGTCGAGCACGGTTACGTTTGTGAATAGATGTTTACTCATTGGTCAGTCGTTTGGTGACGGTTTCAATTCATTCAGCAAATCCCGGGCGGCGTTCCCCAAGTGGAGGGTATCGACGCCGGCCAGGATCAAATTGTAACCCTTTTTAAGGTAGGGGTGCACCGCATCGGCGCTGACTCCAAAATAACCGATGGGCATGCCTGTGGACTGACAGGCATCAAAAACCCGTTCGATGGCACCGACGACAGCCGGGTCGTCGAGCTGCCCCATTTTGCCGAGGCTGGCGGAAAGATCATACGGCCCAAGCATGATGCCATCGATCCCCTCGACGCGGACAATTGACTCGATGTTTTCAACCGCCTCGATGTGTTCCGCCTGGACGAGGACGGCCACTTGTTCATTGGCTGTTTCCAGGTATTCCGCAAAGCGCATCCCGTAGCCGTGCGCCCGGCCGAGGCCCACGCCGCGAGTGCCCTGCGGCGAGTAGCGTGCATAGCGCACCACGTCTTGAGCCTGATCCACGGTGTTGACCTGCGGGGCGATGATTCCTGCCGCACCCAGGTCGAGTACTTTTTTGATCGGCACCTCCGTTGCGGCAGGCAATCGCACAACGCATGCAACCCGGTCGCCAACGGCTTGGAGGATGCCTTGAATGTCGCTGTACTCAAGGGAGCCGTGTTCGGCGTCCAGGAACAACCAGTCGAAACCGATGTCGGCCAAAATTTCTGCGGTGGCTGCCGTGGGGAGGGTGACCATGGTGCCAAGCAGCGTTTCGCCGCTTTTCAATCGTTGTCGAAAGTTCTTACTCATGACTGGTTGTGTGCGCTTGGCCAAGCATTTGGTTGTTTACGCCTTTTGCAGTTTGGGATTACCCGATTCAATCACCATGGAGGTGCGCTTGGTCACCTTACCTCCCGGTTTGGTTACCTTGTCCACCACCATAAAATCGCTAGTCCAAGTCTCGGGAGTGAGTGTGCACCGGACATAGCCGCGTTGGCGATTGTGGAATTTGATGCAGGGATTATTGGACAACAACTTGTCGTGGTCCTTGATTTTATCCTGTCCATCGCCAGCGCTGGAAATCGATGTGCCAACAAACTCGGTGGCGACGACCGGTGTGTCCGGTTTGCGATCGTCCACTCGGAGTTCGTTGCCCCAGTTCATGTGAATGTCGCCGGTGAGGACCACCGGGTTGGCCACTTTGCGCTCAACCATGAAGCGCAGCAGGTCCATCCTCTCGTGGGCATAGCCGGGCCATTGATCCATGGAGTAGGTCATCGGAACGCCGTTGTTCGGCATGCCAACCATGGCCATCATTACCTGTTGGGCAAGCACGTTCCAAGTGCCACGGGATTGAATCAGCGATTGCTTTAGCCAGTTTCGCTGTGAGGCACCCAGCATGCTGTTATCTGGGTTCAGTGCGGCGGTGTTGATCGGTGATCGCTGGTCGTTGTTTGGCTGGTTACTCCGATATTGCCGCCCGTCAAGCACCATGAATTCTGCCAGTTGGCCAAACGAGGCCTTACGGTACAGTTGCAGATTTGGTCCGGTCGGAACGGAGGTGCGTCTCAGCGGCATATTCTCGTAAAAAGCCTGGTAGGCATTGGCTCGCCGGATCAGAAAGTCAGCCGGATCAGTCCCCTTCAACTCTGAAATATCATTTGCGTAATTATTATCACACTCATGGTCATCCCAGGTCACAAACCAAGGGCAGCGCAAATGCATATTTTGCAGCAGTTGATCGGACTTGTATTGTGCGTAGCGTACGCGGTACTCGGCAAGTGACTCAATTTCCTTACCGTGATGCAGGCGTACCTGTCCCTGGTTACCGGACTTATATTCGTAGATATAGTCGCCAAGATGAAATACGAGATCCAGTTGGTCCTGTGCCATTCGTTCATAGGCTGTATAATATCCCTGTTCAAGACTCTGGCATGAGGCGAATGCAAATGTCAGCCGATCTGGCTTCGAGTCCGCTTTAGGCAATGTTCGCGTTCGGGCTATTGCACTCTCTTCATTACCGGCAGTGAACCTGTACCAGTACCAGCGGTCGGGCTTGAGTTTGTTGACCTCTACATGGACAGAGTGCCCCAGCTGCGGAGTGGCGATTTCAGTGCCTGAAGCAACAACCTTTCCCATCGATTCATCCTCGGCGACCTGCCACTTCACAGCAATCGGTTCGGGCTGCATGCCACCGTCAGGGTCCAATGGCTTTGGGGCGAGGCGGGTCCACAGTACCACGCTGTTGCTATTCGGATCACCCGAGGCAATGCCAAGGGAAAAAGGATAGCTGGAGAACCGGGGATTATGGCGTGCCAAAGTTGAACATCCAATAAAAGGAATGCTGGACAACATAGTGGCGTAAGCTAGGAACAACCTTCTGCTGACGCCGCCTTCATGTCGAATCGCGTTGTGGATGGAGGATCTATTCATCGTTTTGCTTAAATCGCCTTTTATGTGGGGAGACGGTTATCGCTTTGAGGGAAGTTTTCAAGCTGTCTTTGAGTGGGTCAGAGTTGACGGACGGGTTTGGGGCTGGAACGCTTTGCGAAACCGTGAATGTAAATTCATTTTTATCTCGCCTAGGCTTTGCTTGTGCACTGCTTGGGTTGGTATTGCCCTTGCCAAAAGCGGCAAAGTTGGGGCGGCCCAATTTTATCATCATCTTCTGTGATGACCTGGGCTATGCGGACATCGGGCCATTCGGCTCTGATAAACATCGCACTCCAAGCCTCGACCGCATGGCGGAGGAGGGGCGCAAGTTCACCAGCTTTTACGTGACCAGCGGCGTTTGCTCACCGTCGCGCTCGTCGCTGATGACCGGCTGCTATCCCAAGCGCGTTGGCCTGCACCAGAACGAGAAGGGGCAGGGAGTTCTCTTCCCTGGCAATCAGCGCGGTCTTAATCCCAGTGAGATCACCATTGCTGAGGTTTTAAAGGCCAGAGGGTATGCCACCGGCATCGTTGGCAAGTGGCATCTGGGCGATCAGCCGGAATTCCTGCCGACGCGGCAGGGATTTGACTCCTACTTTGGTATCCCGTTCTCGAACGATATGGGGCAGAAGGATCGGCCGACCAAGCTGTACCCGCCGCTGCCACT
>JASLKI010000395.1 GCA_030747575.1 Verrucomicrobiota bacterium
CCCTCAAGCTGTTCATAGACAACTGGCGCTGGAGCGGCGTGCCGTTTTATCTGCGCACCGGCAAGAATCTTCCGCTGCGAGCAAGTGAGGTGCGTGTGCAGTTTCGGCCGACACCCAATGTGCTCTTCGCCGCGCAGGGTCATCTCGACCTGCACGCCAACGCGCTCACGCTACGTCTCCAGCCGGACGAGGGCATTTTCCTTCGCTTCAACGGCAAGGTGCCCGGCAACAGCATCGAGACGCGGCCGGTGCGCATGCACTTCGGCTACGACGCCGAGTTCGGCGCCTACACGCCCGAGGCTTATGAGCGGCTACTGCTCGAGGCGATGGCCGGCGACGCCACGCTGTTCATCCGGCGAGACGAGGTGGAGACCGCGTGGCAGATTGTCGATGACATCCGCGCTGGGTGGGGTGGCACTCCGCTGTCGAACCGCGAATTCTACGCTGCCGGAACGTGGGGGCCGGTGGCGGCGGACGACCTGCTCGAGCAGGACAGCCACAAGTGGCACAACCCAAAACCGTCCAAGGGATGAGCGGCTGCACGGCTTTCGCCGACAAGGCCGCGCTCGCCGAACACGCCGCCGCGCAATGGCTTGAGCGCTTAGCCAAGCGCGACGCGGGCAGGCCGTTCACCGTCGCGCTGTCCGGGGGGCGCACCCCGAGGCTGCTTTACGAGTCGGTGGTGGAGTTGGCGCGGCCAAGCGCGTTCGACAACGTCCATTTCTTTTGGGGCGACGAGCGAGTCGTGCCGCCCACCGACGACGAGAGCAACTTCAAGCTGGCCGACCTTGGCCTGTTCCGGCCGCTGCGGATTCCGCCCGACCAAGTGCACCGTGTGCAGACCGAGCGGAGCGAAACCGAGGCGGTGCAACTCGCAACCGATGAGTTGGAGCAGTTCACCAACAGCCAAGCGGATGGCCAGCCGACGATCGACCTGGTGTTCCTCGGCATGGGCGAGGACGCCCACGTGGCATCGCTCTTCCCCGGCGACACTGAGGCGATTGAGTCGCAGGCGGTGTATCGAGCGGTGACAGGCCCCAAGCCGCCGCCGCGCCGCATCACGCTGGGTTACCCCGCCTTGGCCGCTGCCCGCGAAGTGTGGGTGCTCGTCTCCGGCGAAGGCAAAGCGGAGGCATTGCGCGCCTCCCTGGCCAACGGCAGCGACACCCCATTGGCCCGTGTGCTGCAAACCCGCGAACACACCGAAATCCTCACCGACTTCAAGGCGTAACCGCCCCCCCCGCTTGGCCAAGCGCTTGGCTTGTTGCTTTTCCCGAAAATATTCGCTTCCTTGGCGTTCATTCGCGGTTCGTTTCGAGGATGCCTTGGGCGGCTTCGCGGACGGATTGGGCCAGCTCGGCCGGCTTGATGACTTGGGCGTTGCCGCACCAGGTCATCACCCAGCGCTGCACCTCGCTCAGACTGTCGAGGCGCATCGTCAACTCCACGCCGCCGTCCTTCAGGTTTCGCTGCCTCTGCGTCGGGTGCCAGCGTTTCTCGCGGATGTAATCGGCGACGAGTTCGTTGAAGCAAATCACGATCTCCTGTTCCTTGTCACCGGTGACGATGGCGAAGCTGCCGCGCAGTCGTTTCTCGAGCGAAAACTTTTTCGGCGGCTTGAACGTCTTGCCGGTCGGCTTCATGTCGCTGATGCGCGCCGGGGTGAAGGTGCGGATGTCGTTGCGCAAATGGCAGTGCGCGAACAGGAACCACTCGCTGTTGACGTTGGCCAAGTGGTACGGGTCGACGACGCGCGATACGGCCTTGCGAGCGCCCGGCTTGCGGTAGTTGAATTGGAGTTGCCGGTGGCCGGCGGCGGCCTTGGCCAAAGCGTCGATGACCTCCAGATTCAACACCGGCTCGGCGCTGGTTCGGAACGAGATGCTTTGATCGAATTCGTCGAGGTTGAACGAGAGGGTGTCGGTCAGCGAGTCGGTGACCTTGCGAAAGGCGCTCATTAGCGGCTTCTCGAAGTTGGTGCCACGGTACTGCTGCATCGCCTTCTCGGCGACGAGCATGGCGAACAACTCGCCCTCGCTGATTTGCACGGTCGGGAACTGCCCAACCTCCCCATCATAGCAGTAGCCGTTGTACGCCGGCTCGAACACGACTGGCAACTCCATCCGGTCACGCATGAAGGCGATGTCGCGGTAAATCGTCTTAGTGGTCACCTCAAGCTCGGCGGCCAACTGGCTGGCATTGGGATGATTCTCGCGCTTGAGGAGGTTGTGAACCTTGAGCATCCGCTCGATCGGCGGGCGGGTGTTTCGCTGAGGGATTCGTTTGCGATTGGTTGCCATGAACGACTGCCAAGCTAGGCCAAGCGCCCCACCCCAGCCAGCAAAAGCCGGAGACAAAAAAAACGAACCCAAGCGGGTTCGTTCGTAAAAAATTAGTGCTTAGTCAGGCGTTACTTGAGCGTGTTCAGGAACTCCTCGTTGGTTTTGAACTTGTCCAAGGCCTGCTTGAGCGTCTCCATGGCGTCGATCGGATTCATGTCGGTCATGGTGCGGCGCAGCTTGTGGATCGCGTCAAGGTGCTGAGGAGGAAAAAGTTGCTCCTCCTTGCGCGTGCCACTCTTCGGGATGTCGATCGCTGGATACACCCGGCGCTCGGCCAGTTTGCGGTCGAGCACCAGCTCCATGTTGCCGGTGCCCTTGAATTCCTGGAAGATCAGCTCATCCATTCGCGAGCCGGTGTCAATCAGCGCCGTGGCAACGATCGTGAGGGAACCGGCCTCCTCTGTCTTGCGGGCGGAGGCAAAAATCTTGCGCGGAATCTCCAGCGCGCGCGCGTCCACACCACCGGTCATCGTCCGGCCGGAACCACCGTGCACGGAGTTGAAGGCGCGGGCGACGCGGGTGATCGAGTCGAGCAACACGAACACATCCTTGCCGGACTCGACGAGGCGGCGGCAGCGGTCGATCACAAGGCGTGACAAGCGCACGTGCGTCTCGAGATCCTGGTCGTTGGACGAGGCGATCACCTCGGCGTCCACCGATCGTGTGAAGTCGGTGACCTCCTCCGGGCGCTCGTCTATCAGCAGCACGATTACCTGCACATCCTTGTGGTTGGTGGTCACCGCGTTGGCGATCTGCTTGAGAATGGTTGTCTTGCCGGTGCGCGGCGGCGCGACGATGAGGCCGCGGGTGCCCTTGCCGATGGGCGTCACCAGATCGATGATACGAGTCTCGACGATGTCCGGTGTTGTCTCGAGATTGAATTTCTCGATGGGATTGATGGTGGTGAGATTTTCAAACCGCACAACGTCACCATACTCCGCGAATAATGTGCCATTGACGCTGAGCACCTCCTTGAGTTGCGGGCTGGTGCCGCGATGGGGCGCCTGTAGCTTGCCCTCAATCAGCGCTCCCTCGCGAATGGCGGCACGCTTGATGGTGTCAGGCGTCACGAAAATATCGGACGGCTTGGGCTGATAATTGTTCTCCGCCGAGCGGAGAAACCCAAAGCCCTTGTCGGAAATCTCCAAAAAACCGGCACCGGTATCCGGAACCTCCATCAGGGGCCGTTTGCGCTTTGGCCCCCGGGACTGGTTCCTGTTGGAATTATTCCTGTTGGAATTATTCCTGTTCGACGAATTTTTGTTCGACGAATTTTTGTTCGACCTACTGTTGTCTTTGAAACTACTCACAACTCGAAAATCGTGGAAAACGTGAATGAATTGTTCAGAATTGAGAACTAAACCAACTACCTGAATAGGCGATTTATTAATTGGTTCCCGCGGAAGAAGCCCGCTGGGAGTATTTGTACGCCAGCCGGCGACCGGGCGCAAGCCTTATTTTTTCATTTTTTCCCACTTAAGCGAGGCGGCGTCACGGCGACAACTCGGTGGCCAGGGTTTTGATCTGCTTCAGGTCCAGTTTGCCGGTGCCGAGGTGTGGCAGCGCCTCGACTTTGAAGAACTGATCGCTCCGCGGCTTCCAGATATTCGGCAGATTCGAGGCAGTCATTTTCTCGATGACCGACTGCACCGCAGACTCGTCGAGATTGTGGTACAGCACGACAAGACGCTCGCCTTTCCGCTCGTCCGGCACGCCGATCACGGCAAACGTCTGCTCGGTCAACCCAGCTAGTTCGTGCAGTTGCTCCTCCACCTTGATGTGAGGCACCATCTCGCCGCCGATCTTGCTGAAGCGGCTCAAGCGGTCGGTGATCGCGAGGAAGCCGTCCTGGTCCATCGCCGCGATGTCGCCGGTCGTGTACCAGCCGTCGCGCAGCACCTCGGCGGTTTTCTCCACTTGGCCAAGGTAGCCCTGCATCACATTCGGCCCCTTGACGAGCAGCAGACCCGCTTGGCCAAGCGCAACCGGTTCACCAGTGTCGGGATCGACAATGCTTGCCACCATGCCCGGCAACGGATGCCCGATGCTGCCGCGCTTGGCTCCGATCTGCCGGAAGCCGGCCGTGCGGAAGTCGCGCGTATTGATCGTCACTACCGGCGAGGTCTCGGTCGTGCCGTAGCCCTCCATCGGTCGCAGCCCGAAACGATCCTCGAACGCCGTGGCCAAGCGCTCCGGCAGTTTCTCAGCGCCAGCCAAGACGAACTCCACGCTGCCGAACTGTTCCGGCGTGCAGGCGCGGATGTAAATCTGCAGGAACGTCGGTGTGGCCAGCAGGAACGTCGCCCGATACTTGCCCACTAAGCCACCGATACCCCGGCCATCCACAGGGTTCGGGTGATACACTGCGCCTGCGCCAAGCAGCGCCGGCAGCCACAATGTGCCAGTGAAGCCAAACGAGTGAAAAAACGGCAGGATGCCGAGAATCCGGTCATTCCGATCCAGCGCAAACGCTTGGCCAATCTGCTGGATGTTCGATACGACGTTGTAGTGCGAGAGCATCACGCCCTTGGGTGCGCCTGTGCTGCCGCTCGAGAAAATGACCGTGGCCAGGTCGTCCATCGCCGCTCTGCGTTTGCTGCCGAGAAACTTCTCCAGCAGGCCAACCGGCAACAGCGATGCGACCAGGGCGGCGGTGAGCTTGCTGCCGATGCCGATCGACTTGGCAACGTCCTCCAGCAAAATTGTCTCCACCGGGACGTCAAGTTTCAGCTGCTCAAGAAACGCTTTGGACGTGACCACCGTGCGGATGTTGCACTGCTCAATGCACGAACGCAGTGCATCCGCCGAGAGGGTGTAGTTGAGATTCACCGGCACTCGACCCGTCAACAACGCAGCGTAGTTGACCAACGCGCCAGCCACCGTCGGCGGCATGAGGATGCCGACCATCTCCTGTCCCTCCCACTTGCGGCGCAGCGCCTGGCCAAGCGCAACCGTACCTACCAGCGCGCCACCGCAACTTATGCTCCCGCGCTTGGCGTCCGCCGCAAAGAACCGGAACGGATGTTTCCTGAAAGCCCGCACGAGACTCCGGTGCAGTGGCTTCATATAGCGTTTGCGATGCGCCCATGCGTCCGCGCCCAATTCCTGCACTGCCTCGCGCACCCTGACCGGGGTAGCGTTGTGCGGCAAGGCAACGCCGTAGCTCACCGTCACGCGGTACGGGATCCGCCGTGGTAGCTTCCAGAAAAAACGAGTCTTTGCGTAGCTAAAAATACTACCCCACACGCCGTCGAGATGAATCGGGATGATCGGCGCATCGACGTCCTTCATAATTTTTTCGTAGCCGCGCCGGAACGGCAGCATCTGCCCCGTGCGCGTGATCTGCCCCTCGGCAAAAATACAGACCACATCCCCGTCGCGGATGGCCTGGCTAGCGACCTTGAGCGATTTAATTAGGTCACGGGGCCGCGACTCGGAGGAGATCGGGATGCACTTCATGATCCGAGCAAAGGTTCCCATCACTTTTTGTTTCATGTACCCCGCATACATGATGAAGCGAATCGGTCGGTCGGTGGACGCCTGCAAAAGCAGCACATCGATGAATGACAGGTGGTTGCAGACAAACAACGCCCCACCCCGCTCCGGGATATTGTCCCGCCCCACCACCTTAATTCGATAAATCGTCCTTGTGACAAAAAAACCAACCAGCCTAACAAGCGAATCAGGCAGCAGATAAATAATATATCCTGTTCCCAGTAACGTTAGCACCCCAATAGCCAAGAAGGTCTGGGGTTCTGACAGACCCAAAAAATCACTCGAGGTCAAAAGATAGTAAATTAAGGCAGAAAGAAAGATTCCGACAAAAGTCAACATTGACGAGGCAGCCACAACAGTACCTTTATCCTTTTTGTCGGGCCGTTGCTGAATCATCGCCAAGATGGGTATCAGATAAAAACCACCGAAGAATCCGAGACCTCCAATATTAGCATAGGCCCAAACCTTTGGAGGATCTTCCAATGACATAAGACATGAGAAAACCACCATTCCCAAAGCCCCTAATGGGATAAGGCCATACTCAATTTTTTTTCCTGAAACATAACCCGCAACTAAACATCCCGCTGCAATACCCACCGCAATAGTAGCTTGCAAATAGCTGCTTTCCAGTTCTTCTAATTTAAGATATTCCAATGCATATATAACTACATGCATCTGAATCATCGCTGCAATGAAATAAAAGTAAATCTCACCGAGCACAGCATAGAATAGAGGCCGGTCCGGAAAAATTCGTTTCACCTTATGCACCAACTCTTTAACGGCTCCCAAAAAATTTGGCTGAGGCTGATTAGCTTCGTTTGATGGAGGAACCTTAGTGATCCCTAAGCTGAAGATAAAACCAATGACAGCTAAAATCACCAATAAAAGCCCAGCCTCCTGCGTGTTAACACCATACTTTTGGGAAATATACCCAGCTGCCACCATTCCTAAAATGACCGCCATATTGGTTCCCATGCCAATCACGCCATTTCCCCAGGATAACTTTTCTGGAGGTAACAACTCAGGCAGACTTCCGTATTTAGCCGGGCCGAAAAAAGCACTCTGGGTACTCATCAGAAAGATCACTCCTATGATGAAATTTAAGTTTCCATTGATTAACGCCACAGTCGCTATGACCATAATCAGCACCTCGGCAACCTTCGTCCCAACAGCGACATATTTCTTGGAGTACCGATCCGAAAGATAGCCACCCATTAAAGAGAAGATGATGAAAGGAAGAGAAAAGACCGCCCCAATAATCGGTATAAGTGAATCGATTTTATCCTTGTCCCCCTGATAAGTCTTCATCACGAAGTAAATTGCTAAAAATTTATAGAGATTATCGCTAAAGGCACCCTGAAACTGGGTAATGAAGAGGCTCCAGAATCCTCGGAGAGATCCCTCTGGCCGGCTGTTGGTTGGGTTTGCGTTGTCCATTTTCTCAGTTGCTGGACCAAAGCCTACCCGCCGGCGCC
>JASLKI010000396.1 GCA_030747575.1 Verrucomicrobiota bacterium
CAGTGGAAAAACTACGCTGTCCGCAACCAGCGTTACCGCTTTGTCGGAGGCGGCACGGCAGTAAGCGTTTCCGAACGCCAACGGAAAGAGGGCATCTCACCCAAGGACGCGCTCTTCGACATGTTGAAAGACCCCGGCCAGCGGACGAACATCATCAATCAGCATTCCGAAGTGGCCGAGAAAATGCGAGCCGCTTACAACAAATTCTGGAAAGAAGCCCGCCCGTTGATGGTGAATGAATCCGCGCCCATGTCCAAGACACGCCCATTCCATGTGTGGTACGCCGAGCAGGTGAAAAACAGCGGCATCCCGCAGTGGAAAGCCCCGAAGCTCTAAATCAATTCAACGAACCGACACAGATCTCAAACAATGAAAACAACAAAACTCTGCGTCCCTCTGTGCCTCTGTACCCTCTGCGTTTTCATCACAGCCGCACCGGCGCTTGACGCAGCTAAGCAGACCAACTTCCTGTTTTTCCTCGTGGACGACATGGGCTGGGCCGACATCGGGGCCAACGGCAGCACGTATCACGAGACGCCAAACATCGATCGCTTGGCCAGGAGCGGTATGCGCTTCACACAGGGCTACGCCGCCGGCTCCGTCTGCAGTCCGACACGAGCCAGCATCATGACCGGCCGCCATCCGGTTCGCGTCGATATCACCGACTGGATCCCCGGCCAAGTCAACCGCCCCGCCAACCCCCTGCTCCACCCCGAGGATCGCAGCCACCTTCCGCTCGAGGAAATCACCATCGCCGAGGCCCTCAAAGAGCATGGCTACCAGACCTTTTTCGCCGGCAAATGGCACTTGGGCGACAAGGGACAATGGCCAACGGACCAGGGCTTCGACATCAACATCGGCGGCCACCATCGCGGCTCGCCGCCCGGCGGCTATTACGAGCCGTGGAGCAATCCCACGCTCAAGGCCAAGCGCAAAGGGGAGTATCTCACCGAACGCCTCACCGAGGAGTCTGTCAAATTCCTGGAAGAGCGCGACCAAGCCAAGCCGTTCCTGCTATACCTCTCCTACTACAACATCCACACTCCGATTCAGGCGTACAAGAAGCACATCGACCATTATCAGTTCAAGGCGGCCCAGGCGTTCGAGGGCAAAACACCGACCGAGCCGGAGCACGATGGCACCAACCGCCTGCGACAGGACAACCCGGCCCTGGCCACGATGGTGGCCGCCGTGGACGACAGCGTCGGCGTGCTCTTGGCCAAGTTGACCGAACTCAAGCTCGACGAAAACACGGTCGTCATATTTTTCAGCGACAACGGCGGTCTCAGCACCCTACAGCGCGGACGCTTCGGCCCCGGTTGCAACCTGCCGCTCCGCGCCGGCAAAGGCTGGCTGTACGAGGGCGGCGTGCGCGAGCCGACGATCATCCGCGCCCCCGGCGTCACCCAGCCCGGCAGCGTGTCACACAAGCCGATGGTGAGCATGGATTTCTTCCCGACCATGCTCGATCTGGCCGGCCAACCGCTTCAGCCCAAGCGGCACATCGACGGCCAAAGCCTCATGCCCCAGCTCAAAGGCAATGACTCCGGCATGCGAACCTTCTACTGGCACTATCCGCACTACCACGGCTCTGCATGGAAACCGGGCGCCTCCATCCGCGACGGCGACTGGAAGCTCATCGAGTTTTATCACTACAAAAACTTCGAGTTGTACAACCTCGCCGACGACCCAGGCGAACGCCACAATTTAGCGAGGGCCAAGCCCGGCGAAGCCAAGCGCCTGAGGGCCAAGCTTGCCGCGTGGCAGAAACGCATGAGTGCCAAGATGCCCACACCCAATTCCGACTATGAGTCCAAGGCTAAGCGCCCAGTGCGTAAGCAAAAGCCAAAATGAATTACGGTCTGAAAGTCATCCGTCTCGCTTGGTTTTGGCTGCTGATTTTTCCCTTGACGGCTTTGTCGGCGCAGCCGCTTGAATGGACTCGTCCGAGCGCCGGTGGAGACGGCTGGACCGGCTTCTACTGGGGCCGAACGCTGGAGGAATATTGGGCTGACAAACCCAGCCTGAAATCCGCGCTCATGCTGCAGTGGCTTGACTATTTCCGAAGCAACGCCCCGGCCCGGAGCCAGGGTCCCCGGAAGCAATAGCCGATGAGCCCCTTCCCAAACATCGCTTTCCTAGGCACCGGGTTGATGGGGGCGCCGATGTGCCAAAATCTCCTATCCGCAGGGCTCCCGCTTACCGTGTGGAATCGTAGCCTG
>JASLKI010000397.1 GCA_030747575.1 Verrucomicrobiota bacterium
CCGAAGCATGTCCAGGTATTCGGACTGTACATCCAAGCGACCGACCGCGTGCCGGATGCCAAACTGCTGCACGCGGCCGACATAACCGCGGATTTCCTCGACAACGATCGCGATGGCAAACCGGACAATCCAGAAGTAAACGACAAACTCTGGAACGAGCGGTCGGCGATCGTCATGGGCTACGATGAGCGAGAACTCGAACAGCTCCACGGCCGTTACGGCGAGATGTTCGACAACTACGCGCTGCAGGGCCTGTACGCCACCGAGACGCTGCCCAACGCCGGGCCGCACAACCCCAAGTCGCCCAAGTTTGACGCCTCCATTGAGGAGATTTTGCACATTATCACCTCGGTCGGTTACGCTGGTGTTTACCCAAAAGTGTTTGGCGAGCGCCGCGGCTCCGAACTTGCCAACGCCATGGACATCGCGCGCGGCGGCTACTTCCGTACCGTGCCGCGACGCTATCCCGCCGGTGCATGGTACTCCTACGACGACCGCACCTGCGACTACGGCTGCCAAATCACCGAGTACGTTTACTGGGCGCTCACCAGCCTGCTCGACGGACAGGCTTTCAAGGGCCGGGGCGAAAACATTAAGCATGAGTGGAAACTCAACACGCCTGAAAAACTGCGTACCAAGGACAAGGCCGTTGTCAAGATTCTCACCGATCCAAAGTACCACCTCTCCACCCGACTCCCCGATGGCAAGTACAGACAAAAGCGCAAACAAGCCGCCGTCCGGCTCAAGATTGGTTTAGACGAAAGCCAGTTCACGCTGACCACTAAGTTGCCAAACGGCTCGACGGCCATCGTCGAGGCAACAAACGACCTGCTGTCGTGGAGCTTGGCTAAGCGCGTGCCGAGCCATACCGCGTTGCTGGAATTCCCCATCCCAACCAAACTGGGCCATGCGCAATTCTTCCGGCTCCGCTTCAACGACTAGCCACCGACCCCGATGCGATTGTTCGACGCGCACAACCATTTGCAGGACGAGCGGTTTGGCGGGCAGCAGGACGAACTGATAGCCGATTGCGCCGCAGTTGGCCTGTCACGAATGGTCATCAACGGCACTTGCGAAAGCGACTGGCCGGCGGTTGCCGCCTTGGCCAAGCGCCACGACTGCGTGCTGCCGAGCTTCGGGCTGCATCCGTGGTTTGTTCACGAGCGCTCGCCGGAATGGCTGGCCAAACTCGGGCAGCAACTCGACGACTGCCCCGCCGCCGTTGGCGAGTTTGGGCTCGACCGCTGGAAGCCCGGCTTGGGCTACGACGGGCAGGAGGAGGTTTTCACCGCCCAACTTTGCCTCGCCGCCGAGCGCGATCTCCCGGCGAGCATTCACTGCCTAAAAACGTGGGGGCGGCTGCATGAGTTGCTCCGCAACGGCCCGCTTCCCAAGCGCGGTTTTCTACTGCACAGCTACGGTGGCCCGACGGAAATGGTTGAGCCGTTGTCCAAACTCGGCGCGTACTTCAGCTTCCCCGGTGCCTTCGCGCACGAGCGCAAAACCCGCCAGCGCGACGCCTTCCGCCAAGTGCCGGCCGACCGACTGCTCATCGAAACCGACGCCCCCGACCAAGCGCCGCCAGAGAACCGAGTCACCCACCCGCTTAGCCAGGCTCTCAACCATCCGGCCAACATCGCCGCCGTGTACGGGGCCACCGCCGAGTTGCTTGGCCAAACGCCCGACGACTTGGCCAGGCGCGTGGAGGGAAATTTCGTCCGCCTTTTCGGCGGTTAATCGCCGGGTTCGCGGGCGACGAGGTCGCGGGCTTTTTGGATCAAGCGCCAGTCGTCGATAAGGTTGCCGAACTTGAAATCCGGCAAGCCGCTCTGCGCCTGGCCGAGCAACTCGCCCGGGCCGCGCTGCCGCAAATCCTCCTCGGCCAGCTCGAATCCATCGCCGCCTTTTTCCATCACGTCGAGCCGTCGCCGACCGTCGTCGGTCACTTCATCGGCGACGAGGATGCAGTGCGACTCGTGCGCGCCCCGGCCGATCCTACCGCGCAACTGGTGCAATTGCGCCAAGCCGAAGCGGTCGGCGTTCTCGATGAGCATGATCGTCGCGTTGGGAATATCGACGCCGACCTCAATCACGCTCGTCGCCAGCAGCACCTTGATTTTCCTGGCGAGAAAACCGGTGACGACCTGCTCTTTCTCGGCGGACTTCAGCCGGCCATGCAGCAGGCCAACGGCGTGCGGTGCGAGTTGTTCCCGCACAGTCTCGAGTTCCTGGTTGACCGCCTTGAGGCTGCCGCCGCTCTCGTCATCGACGCGCGGGTAAACGACGTACGCCTGCCTGCCCTCGGCCAGTTTATCGCGGATGAAGCCCCACACCTTAGGTAGGCTCTCCGGCTTGCGGACGTGCGTGCGCACCGGGCCGCGGCCCGGCGGCAATTCGTCGATCAGCGAGATATCGAGGTCGCCGTAAACGGTCAAGCCAAGCGTGCGCGGTATCGGCGTAGCGGTCATCACGAGCACGTGCGGATACTGCCCCTTGCGAACGAGTTTTTTTCGCTGCTCGACACCGAACTTGTGTTGCTCGTCGATGATCGCCAGCCCGATGTTCTCGAGCGCAAACTTCTCCTCGACGAGCGCGTGCGTGCCGATGACGAGCGGCGGCAACTCGTTGTTTCCTATGCTCAACTCGGCCTGGCCAGAGTCGCTCATTGTTTTCCTGGCGCCGGTGTGCAGGTGCACGGGGATGCCGAACGGCTCAAGCCATTTGCCGAAAACACGATAATGTTGTTCGGCCAAAATCTCCGTCGGCGCGAGCACAACCACGCTGAAACCGCTCTCGACGGCTCGCAGCCCGGCGCAGGCGGCAACGGCGGTTTTGCCGGAGCCGACGTCGCCCTGCAGCAGCCGGCGCATCGGGTAAGAGCCGGCCATGTCGCGGGCGATCTCGTCCCACGCGCGCTGCTGTGCACCGGTGAAATCAAAGCCCAAGCCAGCCAAAAAAGGCTTTACAAACCGGTCATCACCGAAGCATTCCAACGCCTTGACCTTGGCCTGAAATGTCTTTCGCCTCTCGCGGATCTGCCGCTGAAACCGGATGAACTCCTCCAGCGCCAACCGCTCGCGAGCCAGCTCGGTTTGCCCGAGGTCGCCGGGAAAATGCACCGCCTTAAACGCCTCCGCCAGCGGCAGCCAATGGCTGTCGTCGCCGGCCAACAGTTCGGCGTTAGTGTTGGGTACGGCGGCGGCGAACTGCTCAACGACGCGCCACATCACCCCGCGCAGCCAGCGTTGCTTGATGCCGTCGGTCAACCGGTACACCGGCACGATACGCTTGAGGTGGATGAACTCCTCGCCCTCCTCGGATACCTCCGCCTCGGGGTGATCCATCGTGCGCGGTTTCCCCGCCTTGAGTTTGCCGTGAACGTGGACGAAGTCGCCGGTTTTGTAGTAGCGCTCCATGTACGGCATGTTCCACCAGCGGCAATGCAGCCGCGCCGTGCCGTCGTCGATTATGAACTCGAACAGGCTCTTGCCAAAACGCATCCGCTTGACGCCCGCCGCGACGATCGGCCCGGCGACGGTGGCATTATCGCCCTTGGCCAAGGCCTTGACCTCGTGCGGCTGGTTGCGGTCCTCGTAGCGCCTTGGCCCGTGCCATAACAGGTCGGCGACGGTGCGGATGCCGAGCTTGGCCAGGCGGGTCGCACGCTCACCGCCGACACCGGGCAGCGCCGCCACCTGTTGGCCAAGGGGATCTGTCGCAAACTCGGACACTGCGACAGTTGTACCGGCAACCTCGCGCTTGGCCAAGCCGGCCGTCGGTTTGCCTTTCGCTGGGCCAAGCCAAGCCGTAGAGTCCGTGACCGATGGTTCGCGAGTTGACAGACAATCACGACCAGTTGTGGAAGGGATACAGCCAAGTGTTCATGGAGATGGACGACCTGACGCTCGCGCGCTGGATGGCGCAGACGCTGGGCCAATTCTCCGGCCAAGTCTGGCGGCTCTCCCATCCGCTGATGCTGGCCTACGAGTTGGCGGCGCACGCGGCGCACGACCGCCAAATCTGGCTCAAGGGCATGGCGATCATCCCCGCAGACTACACTGCCTCCGAGTGTTGCCGGGCACCGCTGTTGCCGACGCTCTCACGGGACGTGTACGACGTCGGCTTGGTCTGCAAACACTGCGGCGAAACGTGCGTGAAACTCGATGATCTGCCGGATGAAATAAGGCAAGAGCTCGACACATGGTCGGCTTGTTACGACAAGGCGCACACCGTCGCGCACTGGGAGGAGGACGGTAAAAAACTGCCGCCCGACTACGACACGCTGTTCGAGTTGGCAGCACAATCCGCAGAAAAACTGCTGGCCCAGGCGGGTACCCAACTGGCCCCGGCGCTACTCGAGAATTACCCGGCGGTGGCGTGGGAGGATCAGGACGAATGTCTCGAGGTTCGCCCCGAGGATGTCGATATCTGATGTCGGATCAAACCTGGTTTTTTTGATCCGGAAACTTCTCCTTGATCGTGCGAACCAACCGGCTCTCGTCAGCCGGCTCCATCTTGCGCCTCGGGATGCGCCGCCGGACACTGTCGAGCAGTTCCATCCAGTCCTCGAACGCCGGGTCGGGATACTCCTCCCAGTTTTCAAAGCGCCGTTCGCGCCGGAAAAATTTCCACACGCCGCGTTCGTTCCGGGCGTAGCACTCAATCCGCTCGCCGTACTCGTCGCGCCGCTTCCAGTTGATCTCCCCCTTGGCCCCCATGTCAGTCCGGCAGGTTCACGCCCGCGACTGCCATCGCCGCCATGCCCTCCCCGCGACCGAGGAACCCAAGCAGCTCGTTCGTTGTCGCCTTGATGCCAACTTGGTCCGGTGAAATGTACAGCGCTTGGGCGACCGCAACTTTCATCGCCGGCACATGCGGCAGGATTTTCGGAGCCTCGGCGATCAGCGTAGCGTCGATGTTTACGATCTTGCCGTCGGCTTCCGCCACCAGCTCAGCGGCTTTCTCGAGAAAAATCCGACTCGGCGCATCCTTCCACTGCGGTTCGCTAGGTGGGAAAAAGCTGCCGATGTCGCCTTGGCCAAGCGCCCCAAGCACCGCGTCACAGATCGCGTGCATCAGCACGTCGGCATCGGAGTGACCATCGAGCCCCATGTCATGCTCGATCTCCACGCCACCAAGCCAAAGCGGCCGCCCCTCCAGGAGGCGATGCACATCGTATCCAATTCCAGTATGAACCACGGCCGGATTATAGTGAGCTACTCCGCTTGGCCAAGGGCGAACATGGCAATGCCGGCGGCGACGGAGGCATTGAGTGAATTGATGCGGCCGCGCTGGGTGATGCCCACCACGTCGTCGGCCATGTTGAGGATGAACTGACCAACGGAGCGATCCTCCCCACCGATCACGAGCAGCAGTTTTTCCGGCTTGGCCGCGGCGAGCGCCTCCAGCGACGATTTGCCGGCCATGTCCAGTGCGGCGATCCGGTAGCCGGCCTCGGCGGCTTTGCGGGCGTAGCCGTTGGCGGAGTCGCTGCGGCAAATTTTCATGAACTCCGTCGCACCGGCGCTGACCTTGACCACCGACGGGTAGATTTCCGGCACGCCCTTTTTCGGCAGGCAAACGGAGGTGAAGCCGAACACTTCGGCGCTACGCAGGATCGCGCCGACGTTGTGAGGGTCCTCGACGTTGTCGAGCATCAGGATGCGCGGCACGCCGAGCAACTCGTCAAACTCAGCGTACGGATAAAGCGATGTCTTGAGCACGACGCCCTGATGATCCCGGCTGCCGGAGACCTGCATCAGGCGACCCTTGTCCGTCCACTCGATCTCAACGTTGCCGCGCTCCAAAACGCCGAGCAACTTTTTCACGCGCGTGCTGTCGCGCATGCCTTCGTTCAAGTGAGCCGAGTACACGCGGCGCTTCCCCGCCCGCAACACCTCGAAGGCGGGGTTCAATCCGTACACATGTTCTCGACTCGACTTGGCCATCGGCACGGCACGCAACTTACGGCAGCCTTGGCTGGAAGCCAAGTCCATGCCTGACTTTGGAGCGCATGGTTAGCTTGGATCGGTGACGACTCACGACCTCTTGCCATTTTCGCGGATTTGCCGATACTTCGGGCGTGAGCGAAAGCATCACCCAGTTGACCAATGACCTGATCGCCTCCTACGCAAAGGTGGGCGGCATCAACCATTTGGACGGCGGCAACCTGCCGTCCAAGTTCGCCATCGCATCAATCACCACCGACTTGTTGCGCCTGCTGTTGCCTGGTTTTTTTGACGAGAAACCGATTCAGACCTCCGAGTTGAGGGTCGAGATTTCGACGTTGATGGACAGCGTCAGCGGCCAACTCGAGGACGAGATTACGAAGAGTATCGAGTACAGGTCGCCCAGCGAAAGTGCGGCCAAGCCACGGCCACTGGCCCGCGAGATTACGGCTGAGTTTCTCGGCCGCTTCCCCGCGATCCGTGAAATGCTCAAGACCGACGTCGAGGCCGCTTACGCCGGCGACCCCGCCGCACTCAGCCATGAGGAGGTTGTGGTGGCCTATCCGTTTGTCGAGACGATCGCGGTGCAACGGATGGCGCATCAGCTTTACCGGCGTGGCGTGGCGCTCATCCCACGCATCATGGCCGAGTGGGCGCACGGTCGGACCGGCATCGACCTCCATCCAGGTGCAAACATTGGCTCGCACTTTTTCATCGACCACGGCACCGGCACGGTCGTGGGCGAGACGACCGTTATAGGCAATCACGTGAAGATTTATCACGGCGTAACGCTGGGCGCGAAGTCCACCTCACGCGTCGATGAACTGCGCGGGGCCAAGCGGCATCCCACCATCGATGACAATGTCACGATTTATCCCGGCGCGACCATCCTCGGCGGCGAAACGGTCATCGGCGCGAACAGCACGGTCGGTGGCAATGTGTTCCTGATCCACAGCGTGCCGGCAAACTCCCTAGTCATCGCCGAGGACGTCAGCGTCAAGGTGATGAAAAAGGCCGACAACTACGAGATCTGAACCCGCACTTGGCCAAGCTACTTTTCCCCCGATTGCTCCGCAGCCCTGGCCTTGTAGGCGGCGACGGCCTCGACCCACTTAGCGTATGAGCCGACGATGTCAGCGGCCTGGGCGTCGCCCTCGTGGAAAAGAATGCCGTAGCGAAACTGCTGCTCTTCGCCCTTCTTGAGCTTGAAGTTGCCGACGCCCTTTTTCTTGCCCTCGAAGTTGTGGATGCCGAACGGGTTGGCGGCGATGAGACCGTAGTCGCGGGCGTGCCACCAAGTCGGGTGGCGCAAATTATCCGGGTGATCGAAGATGGCAACGCCGACCGTGTGATCGCCGATATTGCCCCAGTAATCGACCCACTTGGCGCGTTTACCCCAGAGTTCCTTGTCCTTATGACCGGCACTATTGAGCGCATGGCCGTTGGCGGTTGTGACGCCCTTGCCGTTGGTCAGGCGGAGATTCGGATGCGTGCGAATACCCATGCTGCCCTCCTTGGTGTCGCCAAAAGTCACGTCGCCTTCCGATGCATGAACGGTCACAGCGTACGACACAAAGGTGCCGCCGAACGCCTTGTGAAAACTGATCGATGTCCGGTCGGTGCAGATGACCTTACCGTCCGGACCGACCCAGTTGTTTTTCGAGACGATCGAGCCTCGGCGGCCGCCCTTGGCGCGCACCAACTCAGCCGGAACAATCTTCCCCGTGTTTTTGGCATTGTGCCAAAAGCTGATGCCGTTTACCTCGCCGTGAGTAAACCACAGCGACGCATGGTGCACGTGATCCTTGGCTTCGCCCTCAACCTCCTTGAACGGATAGTTGCGCGTCATGCCGATGCCGTGCGGGCCGATGACCGGGTAGAGCACCGGCTTGTTGTATCCCATGGGGATGTACTCGGTGAACAGCTTGCCATCAATCTCGACGCGATAGTTTTCGCCGTTTTTCCTGATGGTGAACGGGCCTTCCTCGGCGGCGTTGAGCGCTTGGCCAAGCGTCAAAAGCCCTGCCGCCACTGCTAAAAAGATACGTAAGGTCATCGCGAAGAAACCTATGTGTGCTGCGAAACTTGGTCAACGGAAAAACAGTCCCCAGCCAGGTGGAGGGCAAACCAACCTTGGCATGGCGCCATCGGTGCCGTTAGATTGAGGTGTGCCGGGCTTCCTGAAATTCATGGGTCTGTTCAACGCCGCCGTATGGGTGGGTGGCTCGGTCTTCTCTTCGTTTCTCGCCGCTCCCGTGTTTTTCACCCCTGAAGTGACGGCGTTCGCTCCAAAGCCAACCAACGGCTTGATTGCACAGGCAGTGCTTGGCCGCTACTTCATGCTGCACATCATCTGCGGGACGATCGCCTCGCTACACCTGTTGATCGAGTGGCTGTACAACGGCGGCGGATTCCCCAAGCGAGCCATTGCCATCGTTTGTGTGCTGCTTGGCCTCGCGCTGTTCGGCGGCAAATTCATCAGCCCGAAACTCACTGTTTGGCATCAGCAAAAACATCAGGTCCAACTGAAGAGCGATGGCGGGCTGACGATGATCGAACTCGAGGCGGACGTCGTTCAGAACGCCGAACGGAAGTTCGCCGTGTGGCACGGCGTGGCGCAAATCGTTAACCTCGCCATGGTGATCCTGCTGATTTGGCGGTTTTGGCATCTGACCCACCCCAACGTGCAGAACGGCTTAAGCACCTTCGGCCAGCGAAAACGAAATTTCTTTACCAAATAACGGCTGCCGGTTCGCTGCGGAACACCTACTCCACCGAGACAGCCTGCTTGATGACGAACTTCTCGATGCGTTTACGCAGCGTGGCGCGCGTGATGCCCAGCAGCTTGGCCGCCCGCACTTGGTTGCCGTTTGTCTCGCGCAGCGCATGAGCGATCAACTCGCGCTCCACCGCCGGCAGCACGGCCAAATCCGGCTGCTCCTTGGCCCAGTGAAACAGCGTCGCGGCGACAGTGCCAATGTCGTTGACATCGGCAGGCGGCGGCGCTTGGCCAGGCGCTGCAACGGGGACACCGCCGGCCGACCGCACTTCCGCCGGCAAATCATCGGGGCGGATTGCCCCTCCCTTGGCCATGACGATGGCGCGGCGAATGACGTTCTCCAACTCGCGCACGTTGCCGGGCCAATCGTATTGCACGAACAATTCCTGCGTCTCCCTGAGGATCGACTTGGGCTTACGGCTCTCGGCATGGGCGATAGTCTTGAGGAAATAATCGATCAACAGCGGGATGTCCTCGGGGCGTTCGCGCAGCGCCGGCAAACTAACCCGCACGACATTGAGCCGGTAAAACAAATCCTCGCGAAACTCCCTGGCGGCGACCTCCTCCTCGAGCCGCTTGTTCGTCGCGGCAATGATGCGAACATCCACCGTGATCGGATTATTGCCACCGACGCGCTCGATGGTGCCGTTTTGCAGCACACGCAAAATCTTGGCCTGCGTCGCCAGCGTCATGTCGCCGATCTCGTCGAGGAACAGCGTGCCCTTGTCGCACTGCTCAAACTTGCCGATGCGCCGCGAGCCGGCCCCGGTGAACGAGCCCTTTTCGTGGCCGAACAACTCGCTCTCGAGCAGGCTCTCTGGGATCGCTGCGCAGTTGATCGGCAGATACGATTTATCGTTGCGCTGGCTGTTTTGGTAAATGGCGCGAGCAACCAGTTCCTTGCCGGTGCCGCTCTCGCCGGTGATCAGCGCCGTGGCATCCGAGCCGGCCAGTTGGCCAATCATCTTGAACACCTCCTGCATCGGCTGGCTGCGACCGACAATGCCCAAGTCGTAATCCTCCGACTCGAGCAGCGGCTCGCACGCGACAACCTGTTTCATGTCGCGAGCCGCCTTGAGTGCGTCGGCGACGATCTGCTTGAGCTGGGGCACGTCGAACGGCTTGAGCAGATAGTCGTAAGCGCCGAGCTTCATCGCCTCGATCGCGGTCTGCGTCGTGCCAAAGGCGGTCATCATGATCACCGGCAACTTAGCGTCGTCCTGCCGGATGCGCCGCAGCGTCTCCAGTCCGGTGATGCCGCCCATGCGAACGTCCATCAGCACGAGATCCGGCTGAAAACTTTTGATAACCTCAAGCCCCTCCTCGCCGCTGGCGGCGGTTTCGAGGTCGAGATCGGGCGATTCAAAAATGCGCTTGAACGAGTAGCGTACATCATCCTCGTCATCGATGAGCAAAAGTTTGTCCATTGCCACGTGCCCTCACAGGCTTGTGCAGCATAGGCGGCCACGCCGGTTTTCACAATGCCAAGAAAAAAGTCGCCTTGGCCAGGCGCGAAAACTATGCTTCGACCAGCCAGCTCACAAACATGAAACCATTGACTCGCCGCAAGTTTATCGCCGCAACCGCCGCAACCGCCGCAACCGCCTCGGCCGCCGCCCTGCCCGGCGAAGCGCTTAGCCGCAAGCCCAAACAGGAAATCATCGACCTGCATCAGCACACCAATTACAGCGGCCGAAATGACGAGCGCATGCTCGGCCACCAACGCGCGTTGGGCGTGAAGTGGACCGTGCTGCTCCCGGCCGGCCGCCTGTACGGACTCGCCGCCAACTGCGGCGGCAACAAGTCAGTCCGCAGGATCACCGTCAAAAACCCGCGCAACTACATCCATTTCGCCAACGAGATCGCCGACCACCCCGAGTGCATCGCGACGATCGAGTCGTTTTTGAAAAAAGGCGCAGTCGGTATTGGTGAACAGAAGTTCAAGGTCGAGTGCGACTCAAAACACATCCAGCGCATCGCCGAGTTGGCGCAGGAATACGACGTGCCGGTGCTGATGCATTTCGAGCACGGCAACTACAACACCGGCATCGAGCGGTTCCACTCCATCCTCGAGAAATTCCCCAAGGTGAACTTCATCGGCCACGCGCAAACTTGGTGGGGCAACATCGACAAGAACCACGACCAGACAGTCATGTACCCCAAGGGCAAAGTCACGCCATCCGGCATC
>JASLKI010000398.1 GCA_030747575.1 Verrucomicrobiota bacterium
GGCGGCGGCGATGAAATACTTTTGCAATCTCACGATAAGTTACTCGACCTGGATGATGAAAAACTGCGCCGCTCGTTCGGCCTTGGCGCTGAAGGAGCCCGTGCTGTCGTCAAACTTTAATTTCTTCCCCACCGGCGTGTACGGCCCGGCCACTGAATTGCTCGACCGTACCGTGTAGCTTGCCGCTGCACTCGCTCCCCAACTCAAGCGGATCTCGCCATCGGCCAGACTGACGGTAATTTCGATCTCAAGAATCTCCACCATCGGATTCTCCGTGAACGGCGCGCTGCTTGGCCAAGTGCCGGCCGAGACAGCCGTGTCGGCCACTGTGCTGTGATCCGCAAATGCCCCATTTAGGCCAGAGTGCCGTGTCATCGAGCCTTTGCTTGACGGTTTGCCGAACTTGATTCGGTCGATCACGTGCCCGTCGGCATTTCGCAGCGTAATTGTGTCTCCACTGTTGTTGAGACCCAGCCCACTCGTGCTCTCGGTGGCCGGCAACGCCAGCACGTCATCGCCTAGCACCGGCTCGGAGCCGGACAAACGGCCGCCGTACACGATCACCGCGCCGCGCTTAGCCAGGACGTCGCCCTCGTAAAAGTTGCTTCGCAGCGCCACGGCATCGGAGACACTCCAGTCGGCCAGATCCACATCCACTTGGCCAAGGTTGGCAATCTCGATGAATTCATCCTCCACGTTGATCCGGCTCGAGTCGCTCGGCGTCTCACGGTGCAGCGGGTTGTAATGGCTAGCCGTCGTCTTGCCGGTCGGGTTGGCTAAAAACTCGGTGATGGCCACTTGCTGCTCGGCCTCGCTTGGCACGTAAACATCCCACGCCAACGTCTGCACGCCTTCACTGTTCTCCACCTCAAGTGACACGTCGAACGACACACCAAAATCTTCCTCACCTGCGGTCAGCACCAGCCTGGCTGTGACTTCGCTGGCGGGATTCGCCGAGAGCACCCAGTCGCCCGTCGACGTCACCGTAATCTCGCTGCCGGAGGGCGATTCCACCACGGCCTCGATCACCGCCGTCTCGCCATACAGCAGAAAATGATCCGTGCGCGAGCTCTCGAGCGGTCGCCCGGGGCGAATCAAGTTCTCGTACTTCAGCGTGAACTCGATCGTCGGCAGCTTCGGCCCGGAGATATCCTCGATGCGCGTCGGCATCAACTGGTAGCCGCCCTCCCGCGGCCGGTCGCGCATGTACTGAGAGAGCACGCCGGTGACGTTGACAGTCGTCCCGGGGAACGGCTGGCCGATGATCGACTTGATGCGCGAGTCGATGCGCAAGGTGAAAGTCATCCCGTCGGCATCGGTCAGCGTGTAGTTGGCTCCGCTTGAAAATTTCGAGCTGCCTCCCGTATCGACCTCCACCTCGGCGGCAATCACGAGCGAGCCCTCGAGCGCCTCCATCGTGGAGGGGTCATCCCACTGCATGAAATCGAGCTTGGCCGGCTCGGGCAATGCGTTGTCGCTGCTCACGACCTTGACCAGGTGCATGGCGTTGCCGGCATCCGGCACAAACTGCAGTAGGCCGTTGTAATGGTCCAGGGGCGCGGAGACGCGCACCTTGTCGCCGGCTTTCGGGTGGCTCGACTTGCCGTTACGGAAGTACACCGCGATCCCTGCCGTGTTGTCTTGAAAATAAAACAGCGAGTGGCTGCCGCCGGTCATGTTCGTGTGCGTGGTGACGATGCCCTCAGCGGTGAAAATCGTCTTGGTGTCGGACGGCTCGCGGTTGTCGTCCACTAACGAGTGCAGATACTTGATGGTGACCGCATCGCCGCCGGGCGAGTCCTGCACCTCGAGCGTGGCCGTGTCGCTCTCCACTGCACCATCGGCGTTGCTGACAGTCACCACATAGTCGCCGGCATCGTCCGCCGACACGTCGGCCAGCTCGAGCGCACTCCCGGTAGCGCCGTCGATGTCCGCGCCGTTCTTACTCCATTGATACGTCAGCGGCTCCACGCCGGTGGCCACGACGGAAAACGAGATCGTCTTGCCGGCGAGCACGGTCTGCGACAACGGCTGCGAAAGGATGGCAAGGTCATTGCCGCCGTCGCCGTCAGTCACGTCGCCGAGACTCGTCCCGACTTTCAGGTTGTCGATCAACATTGCGCCGATATTTTTGGCCTGGCGAAACGCAAAGCCGGTCACGTCCACCGCCGAACCGTTGTCGGTCGTGGTGACGCCCCCGGTCGCATCGTCGTCTGGGTCGATCCATAGCGTCGTGCTCGCATCTACGAGGCTCATCGCGATAACCACCTTGTATACAGTGTCGAGGTGAAGGTCGTTCTCCACCAGAACCGTGGATTGCTTGCCCTTCGAGCTGGCGCCGATCCGGAACGCGCCCCCTTCCGCGCCGGTGGTTTGGGCAATGATCCGCGCCCGATAGCCAAAGCCATCGTCCCTGAAATGCGCAAAATAGCTCCCGCCGCCTATGGGCAGCTCCGTAAACTCCACGTCGAACGAAGCATACATCGTGCCGCCGCTGGATTTCTTGTACGGCCCGCCCGCAAGCTTCGCGTGAAAGTCTTCTGAGCCGGACTGTGTCAGGATAAGCTGCCCCTCGTACACCTCCGCCTGTGCACTTGAACCGCTGTGGTTTTTCCAAGTGTCCGCCGCCTGCACGACGATCGGGCCGTCGTCGTAGATGAACGATTCCTCGAGCACCACCTCAGCCCTCGTCGTCACAAGGCCGATAGCTGCCGTCAGAAGTATGAGTCCTTTTTTTATGGTTCGATTTTGGTGAAATTATTTTCGGAAAGGCGCATTCCAAATCACGTCAGAGTTCGGCCCCTCGAACGTGCCCGCTCCATTGGTGACCGAGTGCCGTGAAAAATAGGCCGCATGCCCGTCGATGAACGACAGCACGCCGCCCTGACCCTTGTGCCGCTCCGGGAACGCCCGCCACCGCGCCGCCGGGTTCACCGAATAATACGGATTCCCCAGCCCCTCCGACGAGCTGAAATACATGTCCATCGTGCCAACCGTCGCCGATGGGCTGGGTAGATCGGTCGCCTTGGGCATTTTCGGATACGGCATGTACGAGTTCACCGTCCCGCGCTTCAGGTCTATGTTCATCGCGTAGCTGAAAAACCCGTGCCGCCCGCCGCCCTTCAACTGCTTCAATTCCTCCGTCGTCATCCTGGCGTTCGGGCAGTGCCAAATTTTCCCCTGCCTGCCGGGGAACGGCAGATTTTTGACGTTGTCCTGATACACCACTGTCGGCCGTTTCCAGTACTGCGCCAGCGTTTTCTCGCCCATAAACGGCGGTAACAGGTTAAACCAAGCGCTGGGATCCTTCGGCGTGCCGGTCGGCGGAGGCGTGCCGGGATAACGCCCGTTGGCACCCATCCCGTCACGGGGCAGCGAGTCCTCGTTATCCACAAGATACAACTGCATCCCCAACCCCCACTGGCGCTGGTTCGAGAGGCAATTGGCCAAGCGCGCCTGATCCTTCGCCTTGGCCAGGGCCGGCAACAGCAAAGCTGCCAAAATCGCAATAATGGCAATGACCACCAGCAACTCGATCAGCGTAAACGCCGCCCGCCACCGATTTTCAGAAAAAAAACATTTTGCGTTAAAGAATAAAGAGCCCATGCAAGCCTCCTTAAGTCCAATAAAGGGAAGCTACAATCCCCACTCAGCAACGCAAGAAAAGTCGAACGATTAAGCTGTTCCGCGCATCGCTTGGCCAAGCGCGAAGGTAGGGCGCGCTGTCCTCAGCGCCCCGAAACGCTTCGTCCTTCTCATCCAAAAAGACCAAACAGAGCCTCGAAGAAAAGAGGGGCACAGATTTCACGGATGTTCACAGATAAATCGTTGTAAATCCGTGTCCTTCCCGCTCTCCCTGGCTACAAGGTTTTGCAGAAGTCCTCCAGGCGGTCCATGCCGGTTTGGATGTTCTCCATACTGGTGGCGTAGCTGATGCGGAAGTTATTGTCCGCGCCGAAGGCAATGCCGGGGACGGCGGCCACCTTGGCCTGATCGAGCAGGCGCTCGCAAAACTCGCCGGACTTGAGACCGGTCTCAGCCATGTTCGGGAACAGGTAAAATGCACCCTTGCTGTTGATGCAACTGATACCGGGCATGTTGTTCAGTCGTTCGGCGGCGTAGCGACGGCGCTCGTCGAACTTTGCGAGCCAGTCATCAAGGTGATCCTGCGGGCCGTTGAGCGCAGCGACGGCTCCCTTTTGCGCAAACGAAGTCGCGTTGCTGGTGCTATGACTTTGCACCGCGTTGATGGCCTGCGCGATCGGCTTTGGCGCGGCGAGGAAGCCGATGCGCCAGCCGGTCATCGAGTAGGCCTTGGCCAAGCCGTGCACAATGATGGTGTGCGCCTTGTGCTCCCCGGAAAACCCGGTGACGCTGGTGAACTCGGCTCCGTCGTAAAGGAGCTTTTCGTAAATGTCGTCGCTCATGATGAGCACGCCTTTCTCGACGCAGACGTCGCCGAGCGCCTTGATTTCATCCGCGGAGTACACGGAGCCGGTGGGGTTGCTCGGCGAGTTGAGGATGAACAGCTTGGTGCTCGGCGTAATGGCCTCGCGCAACTGCTCCGGCGTGACTTTGAATTCGGTTTCGTCGGTGGTGTCGAGGATCACCGGCTTGGCCCCGGCGAGCTTTGCCATCTCAGGGTAGCTCAGCCAATACGGCGCGGGGATGATCACTTCGTCGCCGGCCTCGCAGGTGGCATAGATGACGTTGAAGCAGGAATGTTTGCCGCCGCAGCTGACGATGATCTGGCTTGGCTCGTAGGCGACGCCGTAGTCGCGCTGGAACTTGTCAGCGACCGCCTGGCGAAGCTCCGGGATGCCGCTGCTTGGGGTGTACTTGGTAAAGCCGTCGGCCAACGCCTGCGCGGCGGCATCTTTAATATATTGCGGCGTGTCGAAGTCCGGCTCACCGGCGCCTAAGCCGATGACGTCTTCGCCCCGGGCGCGCAATTCCTTGGCCTTGGCCGAGATGGCCAGCGTCAGTGACGGCGCAAGCGATGCCGCCCGACTGGAAATCGAATAGTCCATTCAGTTCTCTGGTTGTGTGAATGAAAGGCCAAGCGCGGATCAACCGCCCACTTGAGCGCGGGCTTCCTCGGCCAACGGGGTGCTCAGATACCGCTCGCCGGTGGACGGCGCGAAGGTGACAATCGTCTTGCCGACGTTCTCCGGGCGGTGTGCGACCTCGAGTGCGGCGCAGACGTTTGCCCCACTGGAGATGCCGCAGAGAATGCCCTCCTCCTTGGCCAAGCGGCGTGCCATGGTGAACGACTCGTCGTTGCCTACCCGGATGCACTCGTTGATCTGGCCGCTGCCGTCCTCGGCCTTGAGGTGGAGATTGCCCGGGATAAAGCCCGCACCGGTGCCCTGAATCTTGTGCGGGCCGGGTGTTAACTCGTCGCCGGCCAGTGTTTGCGAGATCACCGGCGAGTCGGCCGGCTCCATCGCAATCGCCTGAAACGACGGCTTACGCGGTTTGATAACTTCACAGCAGCCGGAGAGTGTGCCGCCTGTACCAACCCCAGCCACAACGATATCGACTGCCCCATCGGTGTCGTTCCAGATCTCCTCAGCCGTTGTTTGGCAGTGAATCTCGGGGTTGGCTGGGTTCTCAAACTGCTGTGGGATCCAAGAGTTCGGCGTCTCAGAAGCCAACTCATTGGCCCTCTCGATGGCCCCCTTCATGCCCTTCGGCCCCTCGGTGAGGACGAGTTCGGCGCCGAGCATCGCCAGCAATGTGCGGCGCTCGAGCGACATGGTCTCCGGCATGGTAAGGATCAGTCGGTAGCCCTTGGCCGCCGCGACGAACGCCAGCGCAATGCCGGTGTTGCCGCTCGTCGGCTCGATGATGACAGTATCCTTGGTCAGCGTGCCGCTCTTTTCGGCATCCTCGATCATCGCCTTACCAATGCGATCCTTGACGCTGGAGAGCGGGTTGAAGAATTCGCACTTGAGCAGCACGGTGGCGTCGATGCCCTCGGTGACCTTGTTGAGCCGCACCAACGGCGTGCGTCCAACGGTCTCCACAATGTCATTAAATATATTAGCCATTTTTGTAATTATCAGTCACCACCGAGCCGCTCTGGCCTTGGTCGGGTGTGGTGATTATTTCTTGGCGACAGCCTGCTTGCGCTTGAGGTAGGCCTTCCGCCGTTTGCGTTTGATTACTTTGTTGTGTTGTTTGCCCATGATGTATAATGGTTGCCTCTCCGGAGAGCGGCCGGGAAAGATGACGGTTAATATGAGAGTTATCAATCACTATTTAATGGCAATTGCCCTATGCGCTGGGCTGGGCTTGGGCTGCAGATCCGTGGGCGAAAAAAAACCCGGGGAGAATTACAGTCTCATCATGCTCTATCTGGAGCAAAACAACGACGGCACCAAGTATTCTCGAAAAATGGCCGTTTACCGTGCAGATCCGATCATTTTTTACGTCAACAGCGAGCCGTTTCTGGGCACCGCCGACCTCGAGAAAGCCACGCTGATGGAGGCCGTCGGCGGCTTTGCGCTCCAACTTCAGTTTGACCGGCATGGCACCGCCGTTCTCGAAAGTTTCACCACTTCAAACAAAGGCAAGAGGATGGCCATTTTCTGCCAGTTCACCGAACCTCGTGTTCTTGCCGCACCGATGATCACCCGGCGCAATGCCACCGGCATCATCCGGTTCACCCCCGACTGCTCCCGCAAGGAAGCCGAGCGCATCCTCGCGGGCCTCAACACAGCGATTAAAGAAATTAAAGGCAAGGGTAAATGACTGGCTGTAGGAGGGTGTTGCTGACGATTGTGCTTGGCCAAGCCGCTGCCGTGCTTGGCCAGCCGTTCCATCTACCGACCCCCAACCAAGCGATCTTTGAGGCCGGAAAGGAAGCCGGCTACTTCACCCCAACAATTGGCCGCACTTGGCCAAGCGGCACCTTCGGCTGCGTGCGCTCCGAGGGCTGGCAAATGCACGAGGGCGTCGACATCAAATGCACCCAGCGCGATGCCAGGGGCGAGCCGATCGATCCCGTCAGCGCGGCCGCTGATGGCACCATCGCCTACATCAATGCAAAGGCGGGGCTCTCAAACTACGGCAACTACATCGTCATGCAGCATCAAGTTGACGGCCTGACGGTGTACACGATGTACGCTCATCTGCGTGCCATAGCGAGCGGCTTGAGTATTGGCCAAGCCAGAAAATCCGGTGAAATCATTGCAACAATGGGCCGCACCAGCAATACACGCCAAGGCATCTCCCGTGAACGGGCACACCTGCATTTCGAGATTTGCCTGCTCGCTAATCCAAACTTTTCCGCGTGGTACAAAAAAAATCTAGCCGGTCAACGCAACGATCACGGCCCGTGGAACGGCCAAAACCTGATTGGCATCGACCCATGGAAACTGTTCCTTGGCCAACATGAAGACAAGGCCAAGCGGCGGCCATTCAGCCTGCGGCAGTTCATCAGCAGCCAACCGGTTCTTTGTCGCGTGCTCGTGAAGTCCCCGAACTTCCAGTGGGCCAAGCGTCACCCCAACTTGGTCAATTCGATGAAGCCTCCAAAGGCCATTGCCGGCTACGAGATATCACTCGATCCCAACGGCGTCCCCGTCAGCAGCACTCCGAGAGATGCCTCCTCCTTCAGCAGCGAGGAGCCGTTCAAATTGCTTCACGTTAATCCCGTGGCTTACAAACAATCCCCCTGCAGAAAGCTGGTTTTCAAAAAGGGGCAGCAATGGGTGCTCACTGCAAAAGGCATCACCCATATCAAGCTTCTGACCTACTAACCCTCTCAGTTGAGCGAGCGAAGATAAGACATCAAGTCGGTCAATTCCTTATCCGACAATGTGCTGAGCAGTTTGGGCGGCATCAATGACATCGGCTGCGGTCTGATTCTGTGGATCTCATTGACGGGCAGTCGCCGAGTGTCCTCGTTATACGTAAACGTCACCGAATCGGCGGTTTTTTGTGTCATAAACCCAGTGAAGGCCTCCCCGCTCTTAGTCTCGAACAACAATGTCTTAAAGCGTTCCGGTACAAACTTTGACGGATAAATCAACGCATCAACCAACTCCTCGCGTGTCATCCGCAGTGTCACCCCGGTGAGATCCGGTCCGAAGATTCGGCCTTTTTTTCCGGGCAGCTTACCATGACAAGCATGACATCCGACTTTCTCGTAAACTTTCATACCAAACTTCGCATCTCCACCTTTGGTCTGCATCAATATGGTGTGGAGCTCTGCATCGTCCCGGAATTGAACCGCACCTGCCTGCTGCAAAACCAACGCTTGGCCAAACTCAGCCTTGTACCAGGCGGCCCAGTGCTGCATCACCCCCGTGCGCTCCGCTCGGCTCATATCTACCTTGGTGTCTTTCAGAATATTTGCATTGCCACGCCACGAACCAGTCAATTGGCTCCCCAGCACCAACGGGGCTTTCCAGTTAGGCGGAAGCTTGGTGGCGGTCTTCCAGCCTTCGAACAGCTTTGAAGAACTGCGCCACGATTGGTCCGTTACCGCAAAGTGCAATTTGCCATCAGAAGTCAAAAATTCGAACCGCAGCAGCAACCCGGCCGGACCGCCATGGTTTGCAGCCTCAACAGCAAGATGATTCGCTCCCTGCTTCAATTTCCCGTTGAGCGAAAACCGCACAGGCTTCTCCCAAGTGTTGCTGTGTCCAATTCGCTCTCCGTTGACAAACAGCGTGAACTCGTTATCGCAAGTTCCCTCTACACTCGCAATCAAACCGGCCCCTTCGGGAATCTGAATTATCTTACGGAAAAACTCCTCTTCAGCAACTTCGCGTTTAGAGGGCCAAATCCAGTTGGGCTCCGCCTTGTATACCTCACGGCTTTGTCCACTTAAAACTTGCAAAACCGCCTCCAAATCTTGCGTCAAACTGGGCTCTCTCGACATGTGTCCCAGCAATCGTTTGTACACCTTGGCCGGTATCCCGCTATGCTCCCCGGTCAGCGCTGCTAAATATGAGCCAAGCTCTTGGCCGGCGCTAAATACCCTCTGCGCGCAAGATTTAATCATCGTGTTGTCCCCTCCATCCAGCAAGGCCTGTAAAAAAAGGCTCCGCCGCTTGGTCGGTTTCCCGGTCCTTGCCAAGCGGGTGAGCAGCGCCAATCGCAACTCGTGAGCCGGCGCTTGGCTGAGCTCATTTTCCAAAAAAGAGGCCATTTTGCCTTGATCCATCTTTGGAACTAAGTTCAGTAGCCTGAGTTTTGCACCTACCGATTTTTCGTTATGGTATATTTTTAACAGTAAATCACCGCTCCCCGTCCGCTTGCCGACCCAATCGAAAAACAAACGGTGCAGCGAACTGTTCATATTGATTTTGTCGAGTCGCGAAATCAGCGCTTCTCCGTGACGCTCCACTAGATCCCGGACCACGGTCTGCCAAAAACCAGGAAACTGCCGTCCCTTGCCATCGAACTCCGCAAACCACCCGGACTGCGTTGATATTATCCAATTGGCTAACTCCCCCTGCTCTGCCTCGGTCCAGCCGCCAGCCAAGCCAGCTATGCAATCCGCCAAATGAAACTGCGTGACATAATCCGACTCCTCCAACAACTCCCCCAGCATCGCACTAAATGCCTCATTCACACCAAGCTGCCCAAGCACAACAGCCTGCTCCCATCGTACTGACCTATCCTTAGCGGGAAAAGCTGACAAAACTCGCGACCCAATCTTGCTCAACAATGGATCTTCCTTGCTCAGGATCGAGGAATTCAGTTGAACTACTCGTAGAAAATCCAATTCGTCCTCACTCGAGGTTAGATCTGCTCTAAGCAATTTTTCGAACGCCACCCGAACCCATTCTGGTTTATTTTTTTCACGCCGATACTTTGCTGGAATCAACGCTCGCATCACTGTCTGCGGATTGTTCGAGCCCAGTGCTTTATCGATCCAATCTCCAGTAGGCCGATGGGCCAAGGCCGTCATTGCAGTGTAACGCACCAGTCGAACCGGATCATTCAATCGATTCACCAACTCCAACGACGCCTCCTGTGACGAGTTGCGTGACATCGCCTCCGCGGATCGGCGCCTGACAAAAGGATCGTGGTCGGAAAGCAGGTCAACCAAAAAGGACAGCTCCGCTTTTTGGCCACGGATCCCTATTAGCCAAGCAGCTTGGCCTCGCAGTTTTGGCTCAGCGCAGCCTGCTAGTTTTTTAATAAATCCAGTTGGCAACTCTGCAAATGAAGAGGCTAGAAGCCGGAATGCCCGGAGCCTATGGCGGAGCGGATTCTTCTCCGAAAAGACGTACTCTTTAAGCTCTTGAACAAGGTCAAACTTGGCTAATTCAAATCCCCTAACTTCTTGAAGGCGTGTCCATTCCGACATGGGCTGAGGTAGAGACAGTAAGGTTTTGAGGAAGGCTGCCTGATCACTTGGCCAAACAATACGCTTAGGCTTCAAAGAGGGGGGGCCGTTTTTTTTGTAGTCGTTTGTTGGGTCATAAAACAACCGCCAAATCCCCTGGTTATGATCCGAAAAAACAAGACTGCCATCAGGCGCAATCTCAAGGTCAACCAACCCAAAATTGATTGGGGTTCCATTACCATCTACGCCACCGGGCTTGCCCTTGGCAAACTCCTCCATCTCTCCTGTCCAATTGGCTCCGTCAAGTTTTAGGTGAAATGCCACCAGGCGGCCGGTGGAATTATAACCGCCACTTGTCGCTGACTTCCATCGGTAGTCACAAACGAAGAAAGTATCCCGGTAGCGCTCAGGAAACTGGTTATGTTCATAGAACTGGCCCCAGTTTGGAGATCCGCGCCCGACCTCAACCACACCCGATACATTATCGATTTGATAAGGCTTCAATGCCCCGACACCATGCCAGCCATTATCTCCGCCGATGATCCAGTGATTCAATCGTACCGGACGATAGAAAGGCAGATCCACGTGCCACTCCATGTCGCTGTCCATACTGAAAAACTCTCCAAGATAATTCATCCCGAGACTCGGAGGGTTCCTACTACCGGTGCTAACGCATTCCCAACGAGTGCCGCTCTGATCAAATCGAAATACGGAAGCGGAGCGCTCAAACAAAACCGGAGAGTTCTCTTCGGTGATATGGGTACGATCTTTAACCCCTCCACCATCACCTGTAACAAGGTATACGTAACCATCAAAACCCCGAAGCAACGTATGGGCGGCATGATCCCCTCCGGTGTTAAATCTGGCTCCTAGACGCCCCTGATGCTTAAGAGCGCCGCCGCTCTCATACCCCGAATATAGCTGGACGCCATCACCACCGACCGCGTAGAGATTGTCACCGTATACCAACAGACCCTGAGGGCCACGGCCCCCTAAACCGGTTGCGATGACCTTGTAGCTTTCATAAAGGCCATCCCCATCCTTGTCCTCAAGTCGCCTTACCGAGGTGGTGTCCCCCACCAAGATTCTCCCTTGACCATCGAATACGATATCGTAGCTGCCACCTGTTGCGTAATTTTCCGCAAGTTTGTAAATGTGGAATCCAGATGGTAACTCAAACTGAGCATCAACGTAAACAGGTGCCGCTTCTATCTGAACCTGTTCAAAAGCAAAATGGAAAAGAAAAAGAGGTAAAAACCGCATAAAACCGGGCTTTTTTTTGAGGCAAAAGTAATTATCTATTAATTTATTTATTGTCATTTCAATTGCTAAATTAACATTACGTTGCTGAGATAGCCCCTACAATCCATTAATATTATAATTAAATATTTATGTTATTTTTATAATTTTAATCTTAGTTTAACTGCGAAACAACTTAAGGTAGCATTATGTGTGTTATGAGTAAAATTGGAGTTATAGGGGGAAGCGGGCTTTATGATATCGATGGGTTTGAAGCTAGTGAGTGGATCAAAATGACTACGCCTTTTGGCGATCCCTCTGATGAGTTCCTGACAGGAAAACTTAACGATCGTGATTTGGTTTTTCTTCCCCGCCATGGCCGCGGCCACAGGATTCTACCAAGCGAACTGAATCATCTGGCAAACATCTGGGCGATGAAAGAAATGGGGGTTTCATGGATCATAAGCGCGAGCGCGGTTGGGTCTCTTCAACCTCAGTACGCACCATGTGAGATCGTTTTGATAGATCAATTCATTGACAATACGAAGCAATCAACGGCTCATACTTTTTTTGGGGATGGTATCGTTGGGCATGTTGCTTTTGCTGAACCTGTTTGCGAGGAGCTACGAACGATACTCCTTGCTGCCGCCAATGAGTCAGGAGCAAAGGCGCACGACCGAGGAACCTACGTCAACATGGAAGGCCCTGCGTTCAGCACACGTGCCGAATCTCTTCGAAACCAAAAACTAGGATTCGACGTCATTGGAATGACCAACTTGGGGGAGGCCCGCTGTGCGCGAGAGGCAGAGATTTCTTATGCCACGCTGGCCCTAGTCACTGACTATGACTGCTGGAAAGTTGACGAGGATCCTGTCTCTGTGGATGCTGTAATTACCTGTCTAAAAAAGAATGTTTCCTCTGCAAAAACAATCATCCGAAATGCAGTCCCAAGGATTCCAGACGCTCCCGCCTGGCCAAGTCACAGTGCGCTAGACAATGCTATAATGACGGTGAAAAGCGCTTGGCCGATTGATACAATTAATAAACTTAAGCCAATTATTGGAAGATTCCTTTGACACAAATGTTCCACGTGGAACATCACATGGCCCTGAACTCAGCCTGCCTTATTTAGGGACTTCGCTCTTGCGCTCTACCCTGCCTTTTTTGATCCAAACCATCAAAAGACTGACATCCGTTGGGTTGATTCCTGAGATTCTTGAGGCCAAGCCGACAGTAGCCGGCTGGATCTCCTTCAGTTTCTGGCGTGATTCGTTTCGCAAACCGGATATACTGTCATAATCCAGCCAACTTGGGATTTGTCTGGATTCCATCTTTTTGAACTGCTCGATCTCAGTTTCCTGGCGCTGAATGTACCCTGAGTATTTGACGGTGATCTCCACCTGTTCGGCTACCTCAGGAGAAACACCACCGCTTGGCTGCGGCAACTTTGCATGCGTGAAATCATTCCGCTTGAGTAGCTGCTCCAATGAGCAACTATCCTGCCTGGTAGTCTGGATGCGCTCCAACTCACTTTCAAACTGTGCTTTTTTAGCCCGAAAAATCTCATGTTGTCGATCTGACAATAATCCAATGTCCCGGCTGACCTGACATAAACGAAGATCAGCATTATCCTGCCTGAGCAACAATCGATACTCCGCCCGAGAGGTAAACATGCGATATGGCTCTGCTGTTCCCTTTGTGATCAGGTCATCAATCAAGACTCCGATGTAGGCCTCATTCCGTTGTAGAACTAAGCTCTTCTTGCCCTGAACTTTTAGAGCGGCGTTGATGCCGGCCATTAATCCCTGTGCCCCAGCCTCCTCATACCCGGAGGTTCCGTTGATTTGACCTGCCAGAAAAAGGTTCTCACAAGGTTTAGTTTCAAGTGTTCCTCTTAACTGAGTTGGAAATGCAAAATCGTATTCAACTGCATAGGCTGGTCGAAGGATTTCTGCGTTTTCACAACCAACGATGGTTCGGACCATGTCGTATTGGACATCGAACGGAAGGCAGGTTGAAAATCCATTTACATAGATTTCGTCGGTTGAAATTCCTTCCGGTTCCAAAAAAATCTGATGCTTTTCCTTATCAGCAAAACGGACGATTTTATCCTCAATGGAAGGGCAATACCGAGGGCCAACCCCTTCAATATCTCCAGAATACATCGGGGATTTATGCAGATTTTTTTGGATGATTTCAGCGGTTTTACCAGTTGTAAAAGTGATAAAACAGGGCAATTGGCCGTTAATTCTATCCAAAATAGAACCTGGTGGATACTTCCCCTCAGAACAACCAATCTCACTTGGGGTGACGCCGGATTGTTCTACGTGGAACAAGTCCTCCTTCCAGAAGCTGAAGTAAGGAACGGATTCATCACCGGGTTGTTTCACTGTTTTTTCAAAGTCAATGGATCTCTTTAAGAGTCGGGGAGGAGTTCCCGTCTTCAGTCGACCCAACTCCAATCCCACCGAACGTAGGGAATCAGAAAACCCTCCAACTGAATTTTCCCCAGCTCGACCGCCTTTCTGCTTGTTCCCCCCTACATGCATTAATCCTTTCAGGAACGTACCCGTTGTGATTACAACCGACGCCGACTCGTATTGGACCTCCATGGTCGTCTCGACCCCGATGACTTTCCCTGACTGATGAAGCAGTTGGTCGACTTGCCCCTGACAAATATCCAGGTTGGGCTGACGCTCACAAATCCACTTCATCCGAAACTGATAAGCTTTTTTGTCGCACTGCGCTCGTGGAGCCCGCACAGCCGGGCCTCTCTTGGTGTTGAGCATTCGGAACTGAAGTCCGGTCATGTCGGTGCACTTGCCCATCTCTCCACCGAACGCATCAATCTCCCGTGCGAGATGCCCCTTCGCCAACCCTCCAATCGCCGGGTTGCAAGACATCTGCCCGATGGTGTCTGCGTTCATCGTCAGCATGAGCGTTTGGCATCCCATCCGCGCTGAAGCCAAGGCCGCCTCGATCCCGGCGTGGCCTGCGCCCACAACGATCACGTCATATTTCTTTGGATAAAGAAACATGGATTACTGACTTTGAAAGGTAATTTTAGTTAATGCCCCGGAGCCGATTTTTTTTACTCCATGATACTCATTTGCAGAGAGGTGCTGGCAAATCAGAAACACCGTCTCCTTGCTTTCTGAATCCTTAATGGCAGCCGCAATTTCGTCTACTGAATGAGAAGAATCACTGTTTTCACTAAGGAAATCTATTATTTTAGCTTGTAACGTGATAACATCTCCTGCTGCTTTTTTCCCGGCTTCCACGCCGGGTTGGTGGTATGCGTTTATATTAATAATAGACGCATAATAACCAACAGATCTTTCAAACAACGCCACTAAAGCGCCTATATTAAATTCATTAATTAATGTAATATTAATCGTTATAGATTCTCTTCTATTTTGATAAAGTGCGTTTCGCGTGCCTTGAAAGAAACCGTCAAGGTAGTCACCGCTTGTGTGGCCTTTTTCGACCTCCATTGACTCACCATCGCGATCCTTTAAAACCCGGATAAAGGTGACAAAAAAGTTGTGCACGCCTTCGCGCAGTTGCTGAACGTAGGCGTGTTGATCCGTCGATCCCTTGTTGCCGTAAACTGAGATTCCCTGATTAACAACTTGGCCCTCTAGGTCTCGTTCCTTGCCCAGTGATTCCATGATAAGTTGCTGTAGGTATTTCGAGAAAAACTCGAGTCTGTCCTTGTACGGCAGAATCACCATGTCCTTGGAGCCTTGACCGTCTACAGCGTTGAACCACATTGCCGAAAGCTGGGCGGAAGGGTTTCCCTCAAATGATTTTGTTCGCGTCACTGTATCGCAGGCAGCGGCTCCTGCGAGGAACTGGTCGATGTCAAATCCCTGCAGCGCTGCAGGCAGGAGGCCGACCGCGGACGTTTCACTGGTGCGTCCGCCAACCCAGTCCCACATCGGGAATCGCTGAATCCATCCTTCAGCTTTGGCTATTTTGTCGAGGTTGCTTCCTTCCCCGGTGATGGCGACCGCGTGGTCGGCGAAGTTCAATTCTGCCGCCTTGAACGCTGCTTTCATCTCGAGCATTCCGTTCCTGGTTTCCTTGGTACCCCCGGATTTCGAAATCACAATAACGAGTGTATTTCCTAATGAATTAGCCAATTTAGATTTAATACGGTCGATCCCGTCCGGGTCAGTGTTGTCTATGAACCAAGGGGTCACCTTGTCCTTGCAGGGCTGGGAAAGTGCGTGAGCTACGAATTGCGGGCCAAGCGCTGAACCGCCGATGCCAATGATCAGCATGTTTTCGAACGGCCCATCTGATCCGTGAATTTCACCTGAATGAACCTTGGCGGCGAACGCCTTGATGCTGGCCAAGGTTTGATCGATCGCTTGCCGAATTCCCTCCGTGGGAGCCAAGGTGGAGTTCCTGAGCCAATAATGGCCTACCATCCTGTTTTCGTCGGGATTGGCGATGGCCCCAGCCTCGAGTTCATCCATCGCGGCGAACGCCTTGGCCAAGCGCGGCTTGATCTGCCCGATGAACTCCTCCGTGAAATTCATTCGGCTGATGTCGAGCCCCAAGCCGATAGAGGGGAACTCTGTGTAGTAACGTTGAAACCTCTCCCAAAGATTATTGCCGTCTGTTTGTGTCATTGTTTTAAAGCTGTCCATGCCCTGCGGCAAGGCGTTCAAATGCAACACAATCCATTACCAAAGGCAATCCGATGCTCGCACCGCGCCGCTTGCTCAAGCGATTGACAGGGCAGATAATTATTTCATCTCGCTGATAAACCTGTAACCATCTGGTCCGATTTGGCCGTATCTTTCCGTTCAGCTTGGCTGATGGCACACATCATTTTTACATGAAAACTATTACTGCTCAATTACTCCTGACTAGTGGCTTAATGGCCGCATCGGCTGCGAGCCTTACGGCACAACCCGCCGAACGATCAGGGCGAGGCGAACGCCCCGACCGCGCAGCACAGCGCAAACAAATTCTTGATCGTTTTGATAAAAACAAGGATGGCGAACTGGATGAGGAAGAACGTGAAGCCGCTAGGCAGTCTTTCCGGAGTGGCGGCGGTCCCAATCCCTTTTCTAGTCAAAGGGGTCGACCCGGTGGTCCCCCGGATGCCAGCGGTCGTGCAGCAGGCTCGCCGCCTGATCGCGGGGGTCGCGCCAGGGGAGGCGGGGGCAGGGGAGGTTCCCGACGCGGGCAACGGATCGAATTGATCCCAAAGTTTGATAAGGATGATGATGGGCTTCTCGACAAAGCTGAGCGTTCCGCTGCGAGAAAATATATGGAGGAGCAACGCGGCGGCGATGGCGGCGGCGATCGGGGTCAGCGCGGAGGCCGACCCCCCCGCCCAGACGGGGACCGTGGCGGCAGTCCGCCTTCTCGCGGCGATCGCGGAGCCCGTCCTGACCCGAGGAGCGGCAGCGGTCGTCCCGCCCCCGAGCCCCGCGACTTTTCAAAAGCCGAGCGGCTTGAGCCGGGCAATGACAAGGATCTCGGTACCAAACTTTACGACGAGGGCACGCTTCGGACGTTGTTCATCAAGTTTAAGGATAACGAGTGGATGGAGGAGATGGAGGCCTTTTACCGGACCGATGTCGCCGTGCCCGCTGACCTGACCGTAGACGGCAAACTCTACAAGAACGTTGGCCTGAAGTTTCGCGGCAACTCTTCTTTTCGTTCCGTGTCCCGCGACTTGAAACGGTCGATGAACCTTTACATCGACCACAAGCACAGCGACCAAAAGCTCCTCGGCTACAAGACCCTCAACCTGCTCAACGCCAACTCGGATCCGACGTTTATGCGTGAGGTCATCTATTCACACGTGGCACGTAATTACATCCCGGCGTTCAAGGGTAATTTCATCAAGGTGGTGATCAACGGCGAAAGCTGGGGCCTCTACTCGCACATCCAGCAGTACAACAAGGATTTCCTCGAGGACAACTTCGGCACACGAGACGGTGTACGCTGGAAGATTGGCGCAGGCGGAGGTGGCAGTGGCAATCTCCGTTATCCGGGGGAGAAAAAGGAAGATTACACTGGCTTTCAACAACGCACGGAAGGCAAAGAAGAGGCTTGGAAAGAATTGCTGCAGTTCACCAAACTGCTGGATGAATCCCCGATCGAAGAGTTGGCAGATAAATTAAATGGACGCTTTAATATCGACAGCGCCATGTGGTCATTGGCACTCGAGTGCGTTTTTCAGGATGAGGGGTATTTCACCCGAGGAAGCGATTACAACCTGTACCTTGATCCAGATGGGCGCTTCCACCTGTTGCAGCACGACGGCAATGAGGTGATGAACATCCCCGGCGGCCCCGGTATGCCGTCCGGGCTGCGCGGGCCAAAGCTTGAGCCATTTTACAATGCCGACAACCCAGACCGCCCACTCATGTACAAGCTGTTCCAGGTACCCCACTTTAAGGCGCGCTATCGGCACCACCTCAAGACGATCACCCAGGAGTGGATCACCTGGGACAAAGTAGGCCCACTCGTCGAAGGTTACGCAGCCCTAATCAGGGACGAAGTCAAAAAGGACGTCCGCAAACACAGCTCATATGAGGCCTTTGAAAAAGGGCTTATTCAAACAAGCTCCGACGGGCGACGCACCAAGCTTGGCCTCAGGCCGTTCACCGAGGGCCGCCGAGAGTTTCTGCTGAACCATCCGGAGGTAAATCTCCCTGCACCGAAGATCGTCTCGGTGACTGAACTCGACGAAGCCAAATCGACCGACTCCATCCGCATCGCCGCCGAAACGAGCGGCGAAACCTTGGCCAAGTCGATCTTTCTCTGGTTTGCTGACGGCAAAAACGAGCCGTACAAGCAGATGGCGATGCAGCCCGATGGCCAAGCGAACGGCGGCGTCTTCACCGCAAACATCCCGTCACAGCTCGCCGGCAAAAAGATTCGCTACTACGTCGAGGCCCGTTCCGATGGGGAGGAGATGACCTCAGATTTTTATCCAGCCCATGCCGAAGCCAAGCCTCTGACCTTCCGCGTCAAGGCTCCCAAGGCCAGACAATCCGTGCTGACAATAAACGAGATCGTTTCTGAAAACCAAGCTGCTGGCAAGGATCCGCAGGGCGACTACGACGACTACATCGAGATCGCGAACACCTCCGACAGTGAGGTCGATTTGTCGGGCAAATTCCTGACTGACAGCAAAAAAATTCCGCGCAAATGGAGGTTCCCGAAAGGTACCAAAATCGCGGCGGGCGGGCGCCTGGTTGTTTGGGCCGACGAAGACGGCAAAGCCAAGGAGGGCCTGCATGCTAACTTCAAGTTGGCCAAGGCCGGCGAGACCATTCAACTCATCGACACCGACAACGCCGGCAATTCTGTCCTCGACGAAGTGAACTTTTCCAAGCTTGGGCCCGACTCGGCATACCGCCGCTTACCGGACGCCAAAGGCGACTTCAGCGAGGGGGCGGCCACTCCGGGGGCGGCCAACGAGTGAACCTAGGCCAAGTGCCGGGACGGTTGAGTTTGAGGGAGCGCACATACTGAGTGTTTTTTTATTTCCTCACTCCACCCGGAGAATTCGGTGGTTGCTGGAATCGACGATATACAATTTGCCCTTGTCCCAAGTCACTCCGTGCGGCTTTGAGAGTTTTACCTTCCCTAGGCCGAGCACGGTCGATACCTCGCCGGTTTTCGGTTCATACTTGCGGATCAAGTGATTCACATCATCTGCGACGTAAATATTTCCCGACGGATCGGCGCAAATATGTTTCGGCCCGTTGAAGCGCGCGGCTGAACCCATGCCATCGCTGTTACCTTTTTCCCCATTGCCGGCGACGGTGTAAATCCGTCCATCCGGCCGCACCACCCGCAGTGCGTGTCCTCCGCGCTCAAGCACGTACACATTCCCTGCTGTGTCGCTGCAAACCGCACGCGGGTCAACCAATGGGGCCTCAGTCGCCTTGGCACCGTCCTTTGGGATACCCCGTTGGCCGTTGCCCGCGATGGTTAGAACCTTGTCGGACTTGAGATCGATCTCGCGGATGCGACGGTTTTT
>JASLKI010000399.1 GCA_030747575.1 Verrucomicrobiota bacterium
AATGCCGCGATAGCCATCGTCCTTCGTGTTGAGTGTCATGCGATCTTCCGCAAAAGAGGCAGAAGCAGTCAGGAGAATTCCCAGCGTGAAGATCAGGTGGTACTGTCTTGGCACTGCGGGAATTCTCCGCGTGCGTTTGAGATTTTTAAGGAAAAACATCTCGACGGTTGGTGGTGGATGACGGATAGCTGGGCGAGAGCTGGTTGCGCAGATTTATCCAACGCACTTGGTGCCTGCAAGCCGAATTGCACACTCTCATGATGAACAGATTCTCCCTGACGTTTGTACTGCTGTCCACTGCATTCGTTGTCGTTGCGCAAAATTCCGCGCCGTCGTCGCACTTTGTTTTTGACGACCGATTCGACGGCGACATCGTGATCAACGAAGTCCGCGTCCCCAAATCGGGCGAGGCGATGTACACCTACTACGAGGCGCTTGGCTGGCGGGGCAGAGCGGCCGGATACGCGGGGATTCAGGCGCACCCGAAGGGGCACATCTACATTTTTTCCATCTGGGACCACAAGGAACACACCGCCCCGATTCGAGCCGTGCATCGGGGTGCGGGAACGCTGACGGAAAAATTCGGCGGCGAGGGAACCGGTCTAAAGTCGTGGAACTTTGAATTGGGCTGGGAAACCGATACTTGGTACACGCTGGTATCCCGCGCTTGGCCAATCGGTGAGCACACTTTTTACGGCTATTGGGTGCGCTCAGGAAAGACAGGGCAGTGGACGCATTTGGTGACGATGGACGTCGCGACAAAGGAGGCGTTTTTCAAGGGCAGCACGGATGCGTTCATCGAGGACTGGGTCAACACCGGCAGCAAACCGCGAACGACGAACCTGCGGGGCGGGTGGAAGCGCAAGCTAGATGGCGAATGGCATGCGTTCGTCGGCGGGCGCTACTCGGTGAACCGGTGGGATCTAGTGCCGGGGAAGCGTTCGTTCAATTTCAAGACGAACTGGGATGGCGGCGTTGCCAGCGATGATGACGGTTCCTTTTATTTCATGACCGCCGGTGGCCGAGGCACTAAGCCAAGCGCGGACAACCCGTCGCAGCATAAGATCAATCGAAAGGACACCAAACCGAAGTATGAGGCGATCAAACTGAAATCGGCCAAGATGCGCTTGGCCGAGCAAGGTAAACTTGTTGTCACTTGGGAAACGGATTCACAAACATTGCCACAGTTTGGCTTTAAAATAACTGGCCACGATAATCCATCTGGTCAGGGAGAGCCGCTGTTTCTGCTTGAGAGTGTGGAGCCGCATGCGCGGCGTGCGGAATTGCCCATGCAAGAAGCGCTTGGCCAAGCACAGGTTTTTGTTCGGATTCGTTGTTTGGATATTCTGGATAATGAGTCTCCAGTTCTCTCTCTAAATCTGGACGATTGAAAACCTACATGCCATCGTTCGCCGGGAACTCATGACGCAGAACGGGCCGTGAACGAGAATATTAAATGTAAGTGAAAAGACTCATTGCAACCATTTCGATAGCAGCACTTGGATTGCAAACAGCCGTGGCTGCAGAGAAAGTGGAGGCTGATCTACTCTTTGCGAGGAAAGTGCTACCGCTCTTTAAGGCCAAGTGTCTGGCCTGTCATGGTGAGGACCCAAAGAAAAAGCTGAAAGGAGACTTCGATATGCGCAGCCGCGCGGGCCTGCTTAAGGGCGGTGAAAGCGAGGAACCCTCGATCGTCCCCGGCAAACCACTTCAAAGTCCGTTGTATCTAGCTGTCACGCGCGAACATGAGGATGACTGGGAGTCGATGCCACCCAAGGAGAATGACAAGCTAAGCACGGTGCAAGTGGCATACATAAAGGATTGGATTGTCGGTGGTGCGCCCTGGCCGGATGTGAAGCAGATTGCAGAACTGCTGAAGCAGCAGGATCCGTGGGCGCTCGAAGACGGCTTGCGGGTAAAGACCAGCGGTGGCTTGAGCGAGGATTGGACTAATCGAAAATATGATCCAAAGAATCTATGGGCATATCAACCGGTGAAACGCCCTCCGGCACCGATGGATTCCGCCAACGCAATCGATGCCTTTATCAGCGTTGGTATACCTAACGGACTGAAGCCGGCTCCTGAAGCGGATCGTTTGACTCTTATTCGTCGGGCGACTTTTGACCTGACCGGTTTACCGCCTACACCGGAAGAGATTGAATTTTTCGTAAACGATATCAAACCGGATGCTTACAAGCGCCTCATTGAGCGGTTGTTGGAAACTCACCATTACGGTGAGCAGTGGGGGAGGCATTGGCTGGATGTGGTGCGCTATGCGGACAGTGGCGGTTTTGCCAATGACTTCGAGCGCCCGAACGCTTGGCGCTATCGCGACTACGTTATTCGTTCCTTTAATGAAGACAAGTCGTACGATCAGTTCATTCGTGAGCAGATTGCGGGCGATGAGATTGATCCAAATAGTACGGAAAACAAAATTGCGGTCGGTTTTCTGCGGATGGGGCCCTGGGAGCAGACGGGCATGTCGGTGGCGGCGGTGACGCGGCAGTTTTTCCTTGATGATGTGACCGATTCTGTTGGACAGGTTTTTCTTGGCCATGCCTTGCAGTGTGCCCGTTGTCATGATCATAAATTTGACCCGATACCCACTCGTGACTACTACTCGATGCAGGCAGTGTTCGCAAATACACAATTCGCCGAAGTGAATGCGGCATTCCAGCCAGGTGAAAATAGGGATGGCTTCGAGGTTCACAAAAAATATCACCAACTTCGTAACGACGAAAACAAGCGAATGCTGGGCGGTCTGCCAAAGGAACGGGTGACACCGAATGATTTTGGTCGTGAACGACTCGGGCGCAAGTGGAGCACGCTGTTCAGTTGGGGATTGGATCGTTACCGACCCATTGCGTTTACTGTTTACAATGGCAAAACGCGCTTTCAGAAAAAAGTCGCTACCCGACAGCAAAAGCTGGCGAGTGATCTAGGCGCTAAAACGCCTCCGGAAAAGACGGCCATCCTGACCGGTGGCGACTTGTTTTCGCCTGCTGATCCAGTCGAGCCGGGTGCGTTAAGTGTTGTTGGGCTTAAAACTGACATTCCCAGGGAAGTGAATGGGCGCCGCATAGCCTTGGCGAAGTGGATAACACATAAGGACAATCCGTTAACGGCGCGTGTGATGGTGAATCGTGTTTGGCAGTATCATTTTGGGCGCGGCTTGGTGGGGAACCCAAATAATTTCGGAGCCACCGGGAAGAAGCCGACGCATCCGGAGCTGCTCGATTGGTTGGCGTCGGAATTCATGGCCAAAGGCTGGTCGGTAAAACAGCTGCATCGGCTCATTATGACATCCGATACGTATCGTCGAGTGAGCACATATCCAACGCCGGAGCGCTTGGCTAAGCTGGATTCTGAAGGCAATAGCTATGCCGTATTCCGACCGCGCCGCTTGGTTGCTGAGGAATTGCGCGATGCGATGCTGGCGGTGACGGGTGAACTGAACCGAAAACCGGGCGGTATTCCGGCTCGTCCGGATATGAACCTGGAAGCGGCGCTTCAGCCGCGGATGATCATGGGCACCTTCGCCCCGAGCTATGTTCCGGATACAAAACCGGATCAGCGTAATCGTCGCTCGGTTTACGCTCTCAAGCTACGCGGCCAACGGGATCCGTTCATGACTACCTTCAATCAACCTGGCCCGGACAAATCCTGTGAATTGCGCGACAGCTCCAATGTGACACCGCAGGTGTTCACGCTCTTCAACAGCGAGGAATCCGCTGACCGCGCCCTGGCATTTGCGGCGCGGGTTCTCAAGGAAACCAAGGGCGATGGTGAAGCGGTTAGCCGGGTGTTCCGGCTTGCGTTCGGTCGTGTACCGAACAAGGCCGAGGCTGGTGATGCCCTGCAACTTTGGAAGGAAACGACTGAAGAGCAAGCCAAGCGCAACCCTAAACCCCGCACGTATCCGACCGAGGTGGTTCGTTCGGCAAACGAGGAGAATACCGGCCAGACGTTTACATTTGTGGAGAAACTTTTTGAGTATCAGGATTACCAGCCAGACCTTCAACCGAATCAGGTCGATGCGCGAACACGTGGTTTCGCTGACCTGTGTTTGAGTTTGCTCAATGCAAATGAATTTTTGTACGTTTATTAGGAGATTGAAAAGCATCATCACAGTTTTGTTTTGTTTGAGTGTTTCTTTGATCGGGGCGAAGAAGAAGCCGAACATCATCTTTATCTTTATCGATGACCAAGGGTACTACGATTTGGGTTGTTATGGCGCGGCGGAGGTCAAGACACCGCGGATCGATGCGATGGCGAAGGCGGGAACACGGTTTACCGATTACTACGCAGCGGCTCCGATTTGCAGCCCGTCACGCGCGGGCCTGTTGACAGGGTGTTACCCGCGACGGGTCGGCAACCACATTTGGGTGCATCGCGCCGATTCGCGATCGGGGATTCATACCGACGAATTGACGATTGCCGAGTTGCTGAAGGCGGTCGGCTACGCCACCGCCTGCATCGGCAAATGGCATCTTGGGTTTCACGAGCCATTTCTGCCGCGGAATCAGGGGTTCGATCACTATTTCGGCCTGCTGCACAATCTTGACCCGGTTGAGATTGTCTATTTCGAGGATAAAGGTGGTGTCCCCCTGATGCGAGATGACAAGGTCGTCAAGCGCCCGGCCGATCCCGAGGAATTGACAAAGCTTTACACCGACGAGGCCATTGGGTTTATTGAGAAGAACAAAGAAGGCCCGTTCTTTCTCTACCTGCCCCACACCATGCTGCACTACCCGCTGGGTGTAAGTGAGAAATTCAATGGCAGCTCAAACTGGGGCGAATACGGCGACGCGATTCAGGAGCTCGATTACAATGTCGGCCGCATCTTTGATGCGCTTAAACGGCTGGGTATTGATGACAACACGATTGTCATCTACGCCTCAGACAACGGGCGCGGGCCGGGTCGCACGCCGCAACAGAAGATTCGCGGGCGCAAGCTCTCGACCTACGAAGGCGGCATTCGCGTGCCCGCAATCGCTTGGGGGCCGGGACTGGGATTGCAGGCGGGCAAGGAATCACTGGCGGTCGTGCGCGCGATGGACTGGTATCCCACGCTCGCCACCTTCGCGGGCATCAAGGTTCCCGAGGGTCGGGTGATTGACGGGCGCGACATCAGCCCCCTCTTGAAGGGCGATACCAAGGTCGTGCCGCCTCCGGGAATAAAAAAATCGCTAAACGCATCAGTCCCGCTTCGTCGTCGGTGGGATCCGCCCGGTGAGTGGAAGCCCTTGATTGGTCGCAACGAATATAACGACGCATTTTTCTATCACGGCAGCCAGGGCGCACTGGCCGCGGTGCGCTGGCGCAATTGGAAACTTTATTTGAATCCGAGTCTTCAGCTCTATGATCTTGGCAAAGACCCCGGGGAGTCGAAGCTCGCGCGCAATCGAGAAATTATCCGGAAGCTGCGTGGCATGGCGATTATGTTTCAGGAAGAAATGCGGCTCGACGCTCGTCCGGCGGGAGAAGCTCCACCTCAACCTCACACCGACGTGCAAAATCTAATACAGCGCCACGAAGTAAAAAAGCCATGAATCGCCGTGATTTTCTATACGGGCTCAATGCCAGTCTTGGCAGTGTTGCTTTCACTTCGATGTTGGCTCAGTCGGCTCGAGCGGCGAGCGGGAAGCAGCCCCATTTTCCGTTGGCCAAGGCCAAGCATTGCATCTTCCTTTACATGGAAGGCGGGCCTTCCCACATTGATACCTTTGACCCGAAGGCCAAGCTTGAAGAGTTGCACCTCAAGGAGTTTAACCGCTCGGGTGAAGAGCAAAGTGCAATGAGTTCGGGCAAGCGGTACTATGTGAAGAGTCCGTTTGAGTTCCGCAAAGCCGGGCAGAGCGGGGCGGACATGAACAAACTCTGGAAAAAACTGGCCGGGGTGGCCGATGACTTGTGCTTTTATCGAGGACTGCAAGTGGAGTCGGTGAATCATCCCACCGCAAACTACCATGTGAATACAGGCAACCGTTTCGGCGGCGACCCGGCCATTGGCTCCTGGGTAAATTACGGCTTGGGAACTGAGAATGCTGACCTGCCCGGTTTTGTTGTGTTGCCTGAGCTGTCCCATCCACAGGGTGGTCCCTCAAATTGGGCAAATGGTTTTCTGCCGGCAAGTTATCAGGCTACGGCGTTGCGGCCGAAAGGTTCTCCGCTGCTCGATATTCATCCTCC
>JASLKI010000400.1 GCA_030747575.1 Verrucomicrobiota bacterium
CACATTGGATTCGCCACTTGATCAGCTCTTTGAATTTATTTCAGGAATGGAGTTGTTCTTCCAAAAAGTTATTCAAGATTGCTTTTCTAATTTACCACCAGTGAATGGAGTGGTTAGCAGAACAGAAACAATAATCGGAAGCGATGGCAACGAGATCTCACTTTTCATCCATCGCCCAGAGAAAATGGACGGACCTTTACCATGTGTTTTTCACACCCATGGCGGCGGTATGGTAATTTTAAGCGCTAAATGTGATAACTTCGTGCGCTGGAGAAATGACCTCGCAGCCACCGGGATGGTTGTTGTCGGTGTTGAGTTTAGAAACGGCGGCGGGGCGCTTGGCAATCACCCCTTCCCAGCCGGGCTAAATGATTGCGCGTCAGGACTGAACTGGGTCTTTGAAAACCGGAAAGAGCTGGGCGTCTCTCACATTGTAATATCTGGTGAATCAGGAGGCGGAAACCTCGCAATATCCACAACGATGAAGGCCAAGGAAGAGGGCTGGCTTAATCGAGTCGCAGGCGTATATGCGCAATGTCCCTATATATACGGATTGTACTCTAGCCCACCAAGTGAGCTTGGGTCACTATTTGAAAACAACGGCTACATGTTTGATATGGACTCCATGGCAATCCTGGCAAAACTTTATGATCCGAACGGTGAGAACTCGAGGAACCCCCTCGCGTGGCCCTATCATGCGTCAGTTGAAGAACTCTCAGGGCTTCCTCCTCATGTTATTTCCCTTAACGAACTCGATCCTCTAAGAGATGAAGGTTTTCTGTTTCATCAAAAACTACTGAAAGCCGGGGGATCTTCAGTATGCAGGACATTAAACGGAACCTGCCATGCAGCTGACATTCTCTTTATCAAAAATATACCGGACATTTATGATTCAACCATTCGTGATATCAGAGGCTTTGTGGGTAAGCTGTCAGAGCAATATTAGATTCTTGTAAAGCACATTAAACCTTCTGAAACTGATCACCGATACTAAGACTAGGAACTGATACGGAGTCAAACCGGAGGCATGACGCGGTATTGCACATGTCAGCTTCCATTTGCGATGAAGGCTCATCCCATGCTGCCCGGGAGAGACATCAGGCAGCGACTTACCCAATATGAGAAAACTGGACAGACTAATCGCCCGTTACGAGGAGTTTCATCAGGACAAGACGAACCGGTTCGTTCACTTCGTCTGCGTGCCGCTGATTGCGCTGAGCCTCGTTGGGCTGCTTTGGTGCGTCAAAATTCCTACCACGCTCGGCGACGAGCTTTCGTTCACGCTCAACGCCGGGGCTGTCTTCATCGGCCTGGCCTCGGTTTATTATTTGTTCCTGTCGCTTGGTAGCCTGCTGGGGATGCTGTACTTCGGCCTGGCTGCGAGTCTCCTGTGCATCAGCGTTGAGGCGAGCCCGCTACCGCTGTTTGCTGTGTCGCTGACGGTGTTTGTGCTGGCTTGGGCCGGGCAGTTCGTTGGGCACGGGATTGAGGGGAAGAAACCGGCGTTCACGGAGGACATTCAGTTTCTGCTGGTTAGTCCGGCTTGGCTGCTCGATGCGCTTTACAGAAAACCGGCGGTGACTCTGTTGACGGCGCTGCTGGTCGGCTGCGGGACATTCGGCTTGGCTGACCGGCTATTCGTGATGAAGCCGTCGGTCGATTTTTCCGCCGCGCTTGGCCATGCGGCGAAGTACGATGTGCAGATTATCCGTGACGAGTGGGGCATCCCGCACATTCTCGGCAAGACGGACGCCGACACGGCACACGGCCTGGCCTACGCCCATGCCGAGGACGACTTCGCGACGATTCAGGATGTGTTCCTCGCTGTGCGAGGGAAGTTGGCCTCCGAGGCAGGGCTGGCGATGGCACCGAACGACTATTACGTGCACTTGATCCGGCTGTGGGATGGCTTGGACGAAAAGTACGCCACGCTCGATCCCAAGTTCCGTGCCATCTGTCAGGGCTACTGCGACGGCTTGAACCTCTACGCCAGCCGGCATCCGGAGAAACTGAAACGAAACATTTGGCCGGCCAAGCCGCAGGATCTCATTGCGGGCTCCATCCACAAGCTGCCGATGATGTTTGGGTTGCATCACGCTCTTGCGCGGCTCATGGCGGACGCCGAAAAGCCGTCGTCTGTGGCCAGTGTGCTGAACCCCGACCAGCTTCCAATTGGCTCAAACTTCATCGCCGTCGGTCCAAGCCGTTCTGCCGATCAAGCCACACGTGTCTGCATCAACTCACATCAGCCGTGGACCGGCCCGGTGGCTTGGTATGAGGCGCATTTGATCAGCGAGGAGGGACAAAATATCTACGGCGGCCTGTTCCCCGGTTCGCCGGTCATCTTCCTTGGCCATAACGAGAACATCGCCTGGGGACACACAGTCAACCAGCCCGACCTTGTCGATATATTCGAGCTCGAGATCCATCCGGAAAACAAAAACCAGTACAAGGTCGATGGCGAATGGCTCGACTTAGAGCGGCGGTTGGCGCCGCTCGAGGTTCGGCTTTGGCGCGACTTCCGTTGGACGGTCAACCGCGAAGTTCTTTACTCGATCTACGGGCCAGCGATGCGTGTTGGCGGGCGGGTGTTTGCGGTTCGTTACGCCGGCATCGGCCAGTTCCGGCAGATCGAGCAATGGTACCGCATGGGCCGTGCGCAGAGCCTCGAGCAATTCAAGGATGCCATGCGCATCCAAGCGTTGGCGATGTTCAACACCGGCTACGGCGACCGCGACGGGAACATTTTTTACGCGTACAACGCCCTATTGCCGGAGCGTGCCGACGGCCACGACTGGAGCGGCACCGTTCCCGGCAACACCCGCGACACCCTTTGGACGGAGTACCGTTCGTTCGATCAACTGCCGATCGTCGAGAACCCAAAATCAGGGTTCATCCAAAACTGCAACAGCGATCCGTTCCAGACATCCATCGGCGGGGATAACCCTGACGAGTCGGCATTCTCGAAAAACTACGGCATCGAAAAATGGATGACGAACCGCGCCCGCCGGGCAGTTGAACTTTACGGCAGCGACGAGTCGATCACCCACGACGAATTCTTCCTCTACAAATACGACAAGCTCTACTCGGAGAAATCGAATTTGCGCCGGCAAGTCGCTGACTTCGTCGAGGCGCAAGCGGGCAACAGCGTGCTGAAAAAAGAGATCGACCTTCTGCGTCAATGGAACGGTGAAACGACCAAGGACAATCGCTCCGCCGCCCTTGTCCTGCTGACCTTCCGTCCAAGGTCAAATTCGAGCAAACTAAAAACCGGGCATGAGCGAACGCTTGAGCAGCTTCAGAGAGCTTCGGAAAATCTTGTCAAACACTTTGGGCAGATCGATGTCGAGTGGCGCAAGGTCAACCGCCTCGTTCGCGGTGATAAGAACCTCCCGCTGGGTGGCGGCCCCGACACGCTGCGCGCCATTTACGGGCGACCGCGGGAAGACGGCACGCTCGCCGGGCAGGCCGGCGACTGCTTCTTCCAGTTCGTCGAGTGGGACAAGGACGGCCAACTTAACGCCTGGGCGATTAACCAGTTTGGCAGCAGCCCCGGCAACCCCGGTTCGTTGCATCACACCGACCAAGCGCGGCTGTTTGCGGAGGAAAAACTGAGAAAAGTGCCGTTCACCCGAGAGGAAGTCCTGGGCAAGGCCAAGCAGACCTATCGGCCAAGCGAGCGCTGAGGATCAGTTCCCCTGCGCGGCAAAGCGGCTTTCATCCGACTCAGTTTTACTCAAGTCTGACGGACTCACCAGCTTGGCCAAAGCCAAGTCGTGTCGAATCATAGTGTGCTTAATCCCAATCAATGTCTTAGCATAGTCAGGATTGAAATAGCCTTGGTTGGTCTCATTCCAACTCGCGACTGGATCGCTTGGCATTTCAAATCCTGCCACTTTCACAGTCGTAATCCACTGGCCTGCAATATCGCGCTTGGCTAAGGCGACTTGGAAGCCGTGGTTCCAGAGTTCTGCCGACGTTGGTTCGTCATTTAAAAACTCAATCCAAAGGCCATGGTTGCGACTTTGCTCATCTATCACACCATAGCGAATACTAGAGTTCGCAACCCACGACCAAACAATTGACTTAGGTAACGGCTTAATATTCGGATCGTATTTCTTGAACTTTTCGTCCTGCCGGTAACAGGTGACTGATAATGGATCGACACTAGTATTACAGGTATATCGCTGAATGAACCCGTTTAAATCGCCATATTGACCAAAACTCCAATGCCATCTCTCTAGAAACTCACCATTTTCAATCTGAACCTGGGCCGGATAACACAATGTATTATCCTTGCCAATGTACGCCGGGAGATCTCGCTTTACTGTGATCATCGGATTGTTGGCAAAACCCAAGTTTATAAAGAAAGGCAAACAACAAATACCGACCATCAACATCGCGAGAATCATCACCTTGCGAACATTCCACCGCTGCGCGACTTGAATGCCATCCTGTTTCAGACAATGTGATACCAAGTCATTCTTACATTGACCAAGATCCTCCAACTCTTCGAGAATGCTATTAAGTTCGTTTTCGATTCTTTGATTCATATTTAGACAAATCCCCCTTCATTAGGTCCAACTCCTCCGACACCACATCCAGTCGGGTCAAGAAATGGATCAGCTTCTCATTATCCAAGTCCATTTTCTTGCGAATGACACCGCCCAAGTGCCGCGCCAATGCCTCATTGATAATATCGGTCGGCTTACTTTTTGATGATTTCGCCTCAGCTTGAACCAACTTCCACAAGCGAGGATCGACCCGAAACGACTTCGTTTCCTTCTTATTATCTATTTTCGGTCTGCCCATTATCCCAAAACCTGTTAGGAAAGAAGAAAGAGAAAGACTACGAATTGGACAATAATCAACTTTTTCTTTTTTAAACTTGAAGATTACATTTATGCAATGCACTATCTCGCTCGCCGTAACACTTGTAGAGGCTGCAATCTGGTGGGTGATGGCTTAAAAGATTTATTAATGTTATCGAGTAGAGTTTGGGTGCGTGCGAGTTAAATACATTTGTGATTAGCGAGTTCGCATCTATCAAATAAGCTTAACTGCTTATTGCTCAAAAAAAGGCCTCGGTTACGAAAGTAGCCGGGGTTCTTTTTATATTGCTACGATGCGCTTGGCCGAAAGCGTTGATCGCATGTGCCATCAGTTAACAAAAAAGTCGTGGGGAGGCCAGGCGGTGACGGCATCGGCAGCCTTGTGGACGAGCGGGTCGATTTTTGAGGAGGGCTTTTTGCCGTCGGCCGTCTGGTTTGTATTGAACAGCACCGACCAGCAGAGGCCGTCATGTCGTAGCACGAGAATCGTTGAGGTGCCGGACAATCCGCCGGTGTGCCATCGGTTGGTTTTTCCTTTTGTCACCGGGCGCACCGACCAACCGTAGCCGTAGTGCGTGGCGTCCGGCTTGCCCTCTTCGTCGTTACCGAAGTGGCCCTTGTCCGGACGCTCGATCATAGTTGCGATGGTTTCCTTTTTCAGGATGCCAGACTGCTCGAAGCGGTCCACCGCTGAGCCGAACCTCACGAGGTCGGGCGCCGAGGC
>JASLKI010000401.1 GCA_030747575.1 Verrucomicrobiota bacterium
GGGAGGCTGATCTGCAACAGGCACAATTTCTCCGGGTACGAGTGGAGGCTGTCCGCCTCGGTGTCGAGCGAGACCCAGCTGGACTTTCGTAGCTCGGGGAGAAACTCCTTTAATTGGACTTGAGTATCAATCAAGCGGCGGGATTGTGTCAGCGCTTTCACGGTTGCCAAGGCAAAACCGTTATCCACCCGGCTTGACGAAACGATGGGAACCGTTTTTCCTCTTCCACCGATATTGTTAAAATGAGCAATCTAGCGAACACTTTCACTGAAAACGCCGCCGTCAACGCTGACAAGACAGCTATTTTCTGGGGCGACGAGCAGTTCACATTTGGCCAGGCGCACCGCTTGGCCGGCGACTTGGCCAAGCGGCTCAAAGAGGAATTCGACCTGCAACCCGGCGATCGGGTGGGGCTTTGGCTGAAGAATTGCCCCGAGTTTGTCTTCTCCCTCTTCGGCATTCTGCTCGCCGAGGGAGTCGTGGTGTCGATCAATAATTTCCTCACGCCGGACGAGGTCGGCTACATCCTCGAAGACTCCGGGGCCAAGGTGCTCATCAGCGAGGCGTCGATGGCCGAGGGCACGGCGGCGCTTCAGTCGCAGTTCGACGGCCTGGGCGTGATCGAGGTGGAGGAGTTTGGCCAAGCGGACGACAACCAAGTGCCCGAGTTGCCACCGGCCGGCCAAGCGGGCGAGGACTTGGCGTTGATCATTTACACCTCCGGCACCACCGGCAAGCCGAAGGGCGCGATGCTCAGCAACAACAACCTGCTGCGAAACGTCGGGGGAGTGGTGGAGGAATTGGAACTGACGCCGGAGGATCGCATGGCGTGTTTGCTGCCGATGTTTCACAGCTTCAGCATGACCGTGTGCGTGCTGTTGCCGATGACACAAGGCCTGTCGGTCGTGGCCGTCAAGTCGCTGCATCCGCCCAAGAACATCATCGGCGAGTTGCTGCGCCACCAGGCGACCGTCCTGCCAGCGATCCCGCAGCTTTACCGCGCGCTGGCTAACGTGCAGATGCCGCCAGGCATGGCGTTGCGGGTTTGCGTGAGCGGCGCCGCGCCGTTGCCGCTGGAGGTGCTCAAGGCGTTCAACGAGAACGTCGGCATCCCACTACTTGAGGGGTACGGCCTCAGCGAGACCAGCCCGGTCGCCTGCTTCAACCCGTTGCACGGCGAGAAAAAAGCCGGTTCAGTCGGCCTGCCGATTCGAGGGGTGGCATTCCAGATATGGAACGACGCCGGCGAAGTGTTGCCGACCGGCGAGCAGGGTGAGATCTGCATCAAGGGCCACAACATCATGATGGGTTACTGGAACAACCCGGACGCCACCGCGGCGGCGATCAAGGGCGACTGGTTTCTCTCCGGCGACATCGGCTACCTCGACGAGGACGGGTACCTCTACATTACCGACCGCAAGAAAGACATGCTGCTTGTCAACGGCATCAACGTCTATCCGCGGGAACTGGAGGAGGTGATCTACCAGTTTGAGGGCGTAAAGGAGGCCGCGGTGATCGGAATCAACGACTCCCGCAAGGGCGACCTCGTGGTGGCCTGCGTGGCTCCAAGCGAAGGGGCAACCATCGAGGACGCAGCGTTGCTGGGCTTCCTGAAGGACAAGCTGGCCGCTTACAAGATGCCCCGCAGGGTGATGCAGATGGAGGCGCTCCCCCGCAACGCCACCGGCAAAATCCTCAAGACGAAGCTCCGCGAAATCGCCGCCGAGAAATACGCCCGCTAAGCCGCCCACGGGTACTCACATGTTTGAGCAAGCCTTCAAGAATATCGATGACGTCGATGAACTGGGCGAAGTCGCTTCAATACGGGAGTTGTTCATCAACTTCCAAAAACACCTCTTCGAAGCCGCGTGAGTGGATTTCAGATCGTCCCGGCGCTTGGCTGCTCCTGCGCTTGGCCAAGCGCGGTGGTCGTTGCTTGCTGCTGTTCGCGTTCGAGCGACTCGAACTTTCGTCCGACAATCTTCACGCAGTAAAACCAGATGGCAACGATGATGCAGGTGAATCCGCCGAGAAGCTGCAGGCCAAGCAGGTTGGTCTCTAGTTGGCCGGCCTCGTTTCGTGTGTTGAGGAACATTGGCACGAGGAAGGCGATTAGCAGCGCGGCGACTTTGCCGGTGCGCTGGATAAACACCTCGACGAATGCCCGGGCGACGTATTTCTCCTGTCGCGACAGTGGATTGTAGAGAGTCTCGCGTCCGGTTTGATTGACCGAGTAGGCGAACGTGCTGTCGGAGATTTTTAGCAGGCTGGCGGCGAGTAGGACTGGTGCGATGATAAATAAAAGCGAACTCAACGCGATGGCCAGAGGCAGGGCCAATAGAATCCAGTGAATGCGATATTTGGGGAAGCCGGCTGCGAAGATACTGAAGCAAAGTTGGATGACTAGCGCTGCGATGTTTCCAATCGCGTACACGGTGCCGAAGTGGCTGCCAATATCCTCTTTGGGCACAAACCGCTCGATCATCGCCGTGAATTGGTAATCCAGCACCTCCGAAGTGATCTCATAAAAACCAACGATCCCAGCGATAGCTATCAGGTAACGGGACTTGAAGACCAGTGATGCTCCCTCGATTGCGGCGTTAAACTTTTTCTTCGGGACATCGTTGGGGCTTGGTTTCGGTTCGTGATGTGGGATCGACTTGGCCATCCACCCCGCGGCAAACGCTAAAAGACAGATTACCACGCCGATACCGATGATCGTGTGCAGCCATTGTTGGTTGTTCATCTCCTCAATCCATCCGCGGAAGTAGGTGCTGCCAACGGCACCACCGGACACCGCCCCAAGCACGATAAAACCATAAAGCCGTTTGGCGTTCCTAAGGTCGACCGTGTCGTGAAGGAATGAAAAGAAAGCAGCCAGTATCAGGCTGATGTACAGGTCGCCGAACCAGTAGAAGAGCCAGACTGTTGACTCGCTGGGTTCATTGATTTGCAGCGAAAAGTAGATCGTCATGGCGATGATCAGGCCCATGCAGCAATAGGTCAATCGTTGGCGCTTGGCCAAGCGGGTGACAAGGGTGAGGAAAATAACCAGCATGAAGGCGATCAAAAGGTTCATGCCCTTGGCTAGAAGCTCAGCGCTACTGCCGAGCATCTCCATTGAGCCCAGCTTAAAGGTCTGATCACCGTCGTATAGCCCGATGAAAAGGCTTTTCTTAAGCGGCTTGAGAATCCAAAAAATGGTCAGTGCCAGATTGATGTACAGGAACATGACCACCGTGAAGGCGACCTTTTTGCCGTTTGAAAAATGATCGTTTGGCATCGACTGAATCTCAGTTTATCGCGTCGATCCCAGTCAAAGGTCCACTTGAAATTCAAGCGAGTCGCCGCCCTCCACGCTGAGTTTGAATCGCTTGTTCTCCGCGGACAAAAGCTCGAGGTTGATGTTGGAGCCTTCCTCAAGCGGCGCCATCTCGATTTGGTAGTTGGTCACGCCGAGTGAGAGGATGCCGTTGATCATCCGCAGGGTGGGGCGCGCCCCGAAGGTGAGGCTTCGGCTCTCGCGGGCGATCAATGTGGGGATCGAGTCATCCACGCTCAGGTTCCAGTCGTAGGTTACCTTCATGCCGTCGGCCTTGAGGCGGATGTGCAGCTTGGCCATGTCAATGTACTCGGGATCGGTGAACGGCCGGAACATGGCGATCTCGTCGAAACGGTTGAGGAAACTGGGGCGGAACCGGTCGAGCAACGCCAGCTCGAACAGCTCACGTACGTTGGGCTTGTCACGATTTTTGACAATGACATCGTAGCCGGCGTTGGTGGTCATGATGACGAAGCAGCCCCGCGCGTACATCGGCTTTTGGTTTCGGTCGTAAAAAATGCCCTCGTCGAGCAGGAAGTAAAGCCTGTCGAGCACCTGCACGTTGGC
>JASLKI010000402.1 GCA_030747575.1 Verrucomicrobiota bacterium
CTCTGCAAGCAACGGATCGAGTATTTGGGTGGAACGCCCGACGGCGGACGAGGCGATGGCGGCTTGCAAATCCGGTTGACCGGCGGAGGTTTTGCCCAAGCGAGCGAGTAAGTCGCCTGCGGTGAGGGAGTTCCATTCGCCGAGAGAGAAGGCAAGTTGGCGGCGGACGCGAATCTCTGGGTCGTCAACCAGGCGGCGCAGCACTTGGGCAAGCGCGTCGCCAGGATCGGAGCGCAGCAGTGGTTCGCTGACGCGGACGGCGTGTTCGCGGACGCCCGGATGCCGGTCACTCATACCGGCAACGACGTGTTCTGCCCGTAGCTGGCCAAGGCCCTCGAGTGTGCAGAGCGCGTGCAAACGAGCCTTCGGGTTGGCGCTGGATTGGAGCAACTTGTCCAGGTGTCCGGCTGCGGATTTGTCGTTTCGTTGTACGAGCAACTGCTGGGCGGTGTCGCGTTGCCAGCCGCTTTGGCTGTCGAGTGCGGCGACGAGTTGGGCGGTGGTTTTGTTGGCGAGATTGGGGATTGATCTTGGCGTCGTGCCGTCCGGATAAACCCGGTAAAGCCGGCCGCGATCCGAGCCGGAACGGAGGTCGATCCGTTGCTCCACGTCGTTGGGAATCCATTGTGGGTGCTCGAGCACGAGGCGGTAAAAGTCGGCGATCCAGAGCGCCCCATCCGGCCCGGTCCGGAGGGTGATCGGGCGGAACCACGCATCACTCGAGGCTAAAAATTCCGGCCCGTCGGCGCCCTCGGGACGGCTGCTGGTGAAGCTGATCCCGCTTGGCTGTAGTAGTTCGCGGCGCACAACGTTGTAGGCCGGCGCGCTGATGAACAGGTGCCGGGCAGACTGTTCGCCGAACAGGTTGTCGCGGTACGGCGTGGGGCTGTTAGCGGCCGTGATGTGCTGAAACGTGCCCACGCCATTGAAACGCTGCAACGGCCGGCTGATGCCGTTGACTTGGTGGGAGCGATCGTAGTTTCCAAGCGGCTTTCGCGGAGAGGGTGCGATAAAGTGCGGGTTGCGGCGCAGGTAATGCTCGGGGTGGGTGTAGTGCCAACCAAGACTGGGGTTATTGTTGCCGAACCAGTTGCCCCAGTCGTCGCGGCGACGTCCATACTGGGTCTGGCCGGTTTGAGTCTGGAACCGGAGCGTGTCAGGGTGGAACCGAAAATCCCGGCCACGAATGTTCACCGACAAGCCTGTGCCGGGCGAGGTAGCAATTCCACCGCTATCGCCGTTGGCGCAGTATACCCAATTGTCGAGTCCATACTCGAATCCGTTCATTCGGTGCTGTTGGTTTCCTTCGTGAAAACCGGTGAAGAGCACGCGGGTTTCGTCGGCCTTGCCGTCGCCGTTTGTGTCGCGTGCGAACAGGATGTCCGGGGTGGCGCTGATGAGAACGCCGTCGCGCCACGGCATGACACCGTTGGGGAAGGAAAGGCCATCGAGAAAAAGAGTGGAGTGGTCGTACCGGCCGTCATTATCACGATCCTCCAGCCAGCGGATGCGCCCCCCGTGTTGCCCGTTGCCGTCAAGGCCGAGCGGATAGTCGGCCATCTCGGCGACCCACAACCGCCCCTTCGCATCCCACTCGAACGCAACGGGATCAAGCACCAGCGGTTCGGAGGCCATCAGCTCTATCCGGTAACCGGGTAGCAGTTTCATGGACCGGAGTGATTCCTGTGGTGACTTCGGCAGAGGTAGGACACCCCGCAGCAGATTGTCGTACGAGCGGCGCTCAACGAGGTCTGGCAGATGAGCGGTGTCCTCGTTTTGAATCCAGAGATGGCGCGAGTGAAACCAGGCGCCGTTGTTATTGTGCGGGCCGCCGCGGACGATCATCGGGATGGCATTCGGGTCATTCCGCAGACCGGCCATGACTTCGCGCGGCCAGCCGATGTTCCAGCCGTCGATCGGTTGCGGGATGTAAATGTTCAGTGAGTAACGCAATTCGTTGGACTGGATGACGTCGAGAAAACCGTCCTCGTTGATGTCAACAAAGCGGGTGCCGTTGTCGCTGCCGTCTTGCCGCACGATCGTGACCCCCGGCGGAAGGTTGAATGTTGCGGGTTGCCATTGCTTGCGTGCTGGCACCCATTTGAGAACGGCTTGGGTGTCCGGGTTGCCGACGATGATTTCGCAGAGGCCGTCGTTGTCCGTGTCGCGTAGGCGAACGCCGTTGTCGCGAGTGGTGTCGACGGTTTTCAGCGCTTGGCCAAGCCCTCGCAGCATCGCGGGATCCTCAATCCACGTTTCACCGTCGAAATGCCAGATGCCTTTCTCGTGATTGTTGCTGATGAAGAACGAGGCGTTGTCGCTTGGTTGCAGGATGCCGAATCGGATTCCGGCGTCAGTACGCGTTCCGTCGGTGGCGATCTGCACGAGTTGGGCCGGGAACGATGTGGTTTTCCAGCGTTTGGCCTGTGGGTCCCAAACGCGGGTTTGCCGTAAGTTTTCATTGGCGATTACTGCGTCCATGAAACCGTCGTTATTGAGGTCGAGCAACCGGACGCCGTTGTCCTGTCCGTTGTCGGCGCGAAGCGCTTGGCCGCCGAGAAGGTTGCTCGTCAGTCGCTCGCGGGCGTCGCGAAAACTGAGGAACTTCACTTTGCTGCCGTGCTTGGCGGTGATGTGATTGATCCACTCAATCATTTGCGTGGTTTTGACCCAACCGTGTGGGTGAAAGACAAAGTTGAAAATGCCCTGCTTGACGACGGTCGCGTCGATTGCGGCTTCCCAGTCCCTAACTGTCACCGGGTTGCTTGACCCGTGGAGGTGCTGTGCTTCCCAATCGCTGGGAACCATGCATGGCATTTCCCAAATCCTGCTGCCTATGGCGTACGGGTAGGGGTAGTTTTCGATCGTGACGACGTACGAGTCGAACGGAACGTATTTTTTGAACTTGGGTTTGCCGTCCGAATCGGTGACGAGGTTGGTTGGTAGCACCGGGTCGGCTTCGGTGAAAATATTGAACACAGAACTGTCCATCTCGAGAAATTGTCCGGCAGGGTTGTTGCGCATCAATAACTCGGAAAAAACGCGTGGGCTGGGCGTGTTTTGGGAGTCGCAACACGGTGTGCGGAAGGCGACCGGCAGGTTGTTGGGGATGTGGTTCATCAGGTCCACGCCGCCGTGGTAGGTGTTGGCTGCCGCCGAGAAGTTGCCCTTGGCCAACATTGGGCAGGGATGGGTCAGCGTGTGAACCTCGATACTAAGTCCGTCACTGAACCATTGCTGCAGAAGGGGCTCACTGGGCGTGATGGTGTTGCAAAAGATGCTCAAAGGAGCGCGGCCATCGATTTGCTTGAGCCGATTCAGGATGGGGCGGCAGAACGACTCGTAGATCTGAGGGTCGCGCATGTCGTCGATGCCAAGTGTCACAACGGCCTCGACGCCTTTTTCACCAACCCACTGCGGCGTAGTCAACCGCGGAAAGGTAAGTCCGACATGGAATGGGTCTTCCTCGTCAAGGTAAGCCAGGCGATTGGCCGGGGAATCCGGCTGCGCTTGGCCAAGCGCAGCCAGCAGAAGAACGGAGGCCGGGATCGCCTGGCCGAGGCGGCGCACTATGCGGTTGCAAAGCGTCATGAGTCAGCCGCTGACCATGCCCTTAGGCAAGTGCTGTGACAAGTTTTTGTCATGGGGTTTTGGTGTTCCTTAAAAAAGTTCTAAAGCTCACCTTCAGATGTCGGTGAAGGAAGCCGAGTTATTTATGAGGTTCAATTACGCAGGCATCTCGATGGGGGACCAACGGAATGGTATGCTGCTGCCAAGACTATCAAAATCGGTGTTACTGTCGGTGGCCTGAAGGCGGGCAGCTTTACGAGGTCCGCGTGCGGAACTGAGCGTCAGTCCAGTCCGTACTTCTCGATCCACGACTGCGGTAGCGTGCCGAAGCTTAGCAACCAGTCATTAAACCGGCGCAGCGACCAGTCGCGGCCCTTCACCAGTTTCAGGTAAAGTCGGGCGTTCTCCAGTCGTCCCAGCCAGTAGCTCATCGGCACGCCGGGACTGCCAGTGTACCAATTCACGTCCGCCTCGGCACGGGCCTTGGTAAAACCGAGATGTTCCTGCATGTGCTTCACCGCCTGGGTGTAACGGTACGCACCGGTTTGTAACCGGAGATCGACGAGGATGCGGTGGCAACGCCAAAGCGCGTCGTGCAATTGCTGGAGCTTCAATTCTGGTGACTTGATGATGCCGAGATCGACGCACATCTGTTCGCACCACAGTGTCCACCCCTCGTAGAAGATGGCGTGCTCATCGAAGACCCGCCGCCACCTCCGCGGGTGTGCGTTGGCGAAAATGAACTGTAGGTGGTGGCCGGGATATGCCTCGTGCGCGCAGGTCAGTTCGAGACCGAAGTGCTGCTGTCGCTCCGCCAACTTGGCGGCTTCCGTCTTTTTGCTCAGGCCAAGGTCGTTCACCCAAAAGTAACCCCGCTGCCGTTTGTCGAAAGGCCCCGGCGGTGAGTAAGCCGCCATCGGGATGACGTGCCGCATGAACTCCGGCACGAGCGTCACCGCCAGCGAGTCGCCTCTCGGGAACGTCAACGCCTTGGCTGCTTTGAACTTTCGAGTAATTTCGCGATTTGTTTTCTGATAAAGCGCGAGCAGGTTGCCCTTGGGTTTCCATGATTTACGGGCCGA
>JASLKI010000403.1 GCA_030747575.1 Verrucomicrobiota bacterium
CTTTTCGCCGAGGCGCGCAACAACTTGCGGCACTCGGCCGGCGTGATGCCGACGGGCTTCTCGAGAAAAAGATGTTTTCCTGCCTTGAGCACCTCGAGCGCCAGCGGCACATGGGTGAAATTGGGCGAGGAAACCACCACCGCATCGAGGTCGCTGTGGATGAGGTCGTGCTCATGTTTAAACAGCCGCATCTCCGGCGCCACCTCCATTGCGCGGGCGATGCGTCCGGGATCACTGGCACACAAGGCGACCGCCTCCGCCTGCCCCCGACATTCCCGGTGAAACAACTCCAGATGGCTGAAGCCCATGGCTCCCGCGCCAATAAAACCTATGCGTATTTTCCGCGCCACGCGGCGCGGACTCTGCCCGAAGCCGTGCTTGTCAGGCAAGCCCGGCGTAATTTCGGCAGCCGAATGACTCCGTCTTTGGCCAAGCGGCGAACAATCTATTGGCCACCGCTCAGTTCGAGTATCGCTTGGCCAAGCGCTCGGCCGATTTTGGTGAAAGTGATCGTGCTGCCGAGGTAGTGGTAAGGGAAGTCGGAACCCAGTTTTTCCCACTCGGCGACGTTGTCGCGCCACGTGGGGAACGCCGCGTCGGCGCGCTTGTCCCAGTACACGTCGGTCGGGATGGCGCGGACGTTGCCCGCAAATTCGGGCACATCGTTCATCGACGCCTGCGCTGCCTTGACGATGGCCATGTTGCCCTTGGCCGGCGCAAAGCCGTTCTGCCCCATGATGCCAATGGCGAACGGGAGGTTCGGCATGGCCAAGTCCTTCCGCACGTCGCGGATAAAGTTTTTCATGTTCACCGCGTACTCATCCTGAAAGCCGTTGTACATGTCGTTCCAGCCCTGGAACCACACGAAGCCGGCGATGTCGTAGCCGCGCCCGTCGTAGTCGGGGAACCGTTGTTTCAACTCGCTCAACGTCGTTTTAATTTCCGACATCATCAGTCGATAAAAGTGGCCGTAACTGTCGATGACCTCCCTGCGGTATTCGCCGGCCTTGGCTTTGCGAATGGCGTCGATTGAGGCGTCACTCTTTTCCTCGATCTGTTTGCGGGTGATTTTTGGATTGTCTTTCTTCGCTTGGTTCCACTCGTTGCGAATGAGGTTGTTGTAGTCACGCTTCACCATGTTTTCGACGAACTCGTCGATCTTCCCCTTGGACTGCAGTCCGGAGCTTGGCGGCCGAAAGTCGCGCCCGATGCTCTTGCCGCCCCAAGCGGCCTTGATGAGCAGCACCGGCGCCTCGAAGTGGTTGCCCATCACGTGGCCAAACTCCAGCTCCAGCCCGATGCGCCCCGGCGAACCGTAACCCACCGTCAACTTGCCCCGGCGCTTGAGGTAGTTGATGTACACGTCATCGCGCTCGATGTACTTCCCGTCCTTGTGCAGGTGGGCGAAGAAATCCTTCGTCTCCGGCGCGGTAATCTGGTGGTTCAGCAGCGGGTCAACCCTGCCCTTGCCCTCCATGTTCGATTGACCGGCGAGGATAAACACCTTCACCGGTTTTTTGTCTGCCAACGCGAAACAGTTCAGGACGAGGGCGAGCGAGAACAACAGAATTTGTTTCAAGGATTTCATGACTCAGGCCAATCCTAAAGAATGCGCCTGCACCCGCAAGTGAAATTCCCAATTTGCTTTGCCGCCGAAAGTCCTCTGCTACCATCCGCGCCACGCATGGCGCGCAAAATTCTCATCCTCACTGAGGGGCTCTCCACGCCTCACTCCGCCAAGACCGCGTGCGGCGTGATCCGCTTTCGGCGCGATGAAGTGGTGGGCGTCCTCGACACCACCGTGCCGCCGCAGCCGGCGCAGGCACTGCTCGAGGTCGGCGGCGACTTGCCGGTAGTCAACTCCCTCGACACCCTGCCCGAGGCCAACGTGCTGCTCATCGGCATCGCCCCCTCCGGCGGCACTCTGCCCGCGCCGATGCGGGCGCTGGTGCTCGGCGCGATCGAGCGCGGGATGGACGTGGACTCGGGTCTGCACGAGTTTTTGAATGACGACCCCGAGTTCGCCGCCGCGGCCGCGGTCAGCGGCTCGACCCTTCGCGACCTGCGCCGCAACAGCGAGCGCGACGTGGCCAGGCGGCAAAACATCTCCGTCGATTGCCTCCGCATCCATACCGTCGGGCACGATTGCAGCGTCGGCAAAATGGCGGTCTCCATCGAGGTGGCACGCGGCTTGGCCAAGCGCGGCGTGGACGCCAAGTTCATCGCCACCGGCCAGACCGGCATGCTCGTGGAGGGCGACGGCTGCCCGGTCGACGCCGTGGTTACCGACTTCATCAGCGGCGCGGTGGAAAAACAAATCCTCGCACACCAGCACCACGAGGTGCTCGTCATCGAAGGCCAGGGCAGCATCACGCATCCGTGCTACTCCGCCGTGACGCTTGG
>JASLKI010000404.1 GCA_030747575.1 Verrucomicrobiota bacterium
ATGAACCAACCACTAAAGTCGGTTTACAAATACAAGTACAGCGGCGGTTTGGGCACCTATTGTGCCAAACATAAGCCGTTTGCGGTCTATTGCGGCACCGTCAACAAAACCTTCTTCTGCTATGGTGGTACGTCCAAGGCAAACAATCGCAGCTTGATACACATGGTGTCTTACTACGATCATGAAAAAAAGGTCGTCCCTCGTCCCACTATTCTTCTGGATAAAAAGACTGGCGACGCGCACGACAACCCGGTCATCTCTGTGGATGCCAAGGGGTATATCTGGATTTTTTCGACATCCCACGGCACCGACCGACCGTCATACATCCACCGAAGCAGGAAGCCGTACGACATCGACGCATTCGAACTGGTTCCTGCCACCAGACTGCAGGATGGCAACCAAGTCGAGGTCAACAACTTCTCCTATTTTCAAGCCTGGCATCTCCCACAAAAAGGGTTTGTCTGCTTCTTCACCAAGTACGGTTGGGGCGCTGACCGAGCCTTGGCCTTCATGACAAGCTCAGACGGCGTGGAATGGTCGGAGCGGCAACGACTCGCCTCCATCGCACGCGGCCATTACCAAGTCAGCGGTGCCACTAGGGAAAAATCGGGTTCCGCATTCAATTACCATCCAAAGAAAGGGGGGCTGAACCGCCGGACCAACCTATATTACATCGAAACGCACGATCTTGGCAGGAAGTGGCAAACCGTCGATGGACAATACTTGAAGTTACCGCTCACGTCAGAGATCAATCCCGCCCTGGTTCACGACTACGAAAAGGAAGCCTTGAATGTTTATCTCAAAGATATCCGATTCGACGAGCAAGGCCGGCCGGTCATCCTGTACATCACCAGCAAAGGCTTCGAGTCCGGCCCCATGAATGACCCGCGTACATGGACGCTTGCCCATTGGAACTCGGGAAAGTGGCGACTCCGAAAGATTACCACCTCAGACAACAACTACGACATGGGTTCGCTCTACATTGACAACAGCAACTGGCAAATCTATGGCCCGACAGAGACAGGCCCGCAACCGTACAACCCCGGCGGCGAGATGGCACTTTGGGAAAGCCGTAACAATGGCGAGACTTGGAAAAAAACCAAGCAGTTGACCCGGCACAGCAAACGTAATCACACCTACGCACGAGCCTCGGTCAATGCCCACCCAGATTTCTACGCCCTTTGGGCGGACGGCCATGGCAGGCAACCATCCGAATCGAACTTGTATTTCTGCGACAGGGACGGCCGTGTGTATTTACTGCCCAGACGGATGTCCGAACAGTTCGCGAAACCGACACTCGTTGATCCAGGCGCTTCCGCAAACGCGATCAAGGTGAATCGCTGAACGAAAATACTTATCCTATTCCTCTAAAGTTTTGGCTGGAAACCACACGGAAGAACCACGAAACCCACAACGTTAGTCAAGCGCTTGAGCAAGATTCAGGAGTTTACTGGAATCGGGTTGATGGGTGTCGAGAGCAAACCAACGTTTTGAATCTTGGCCGAGCGACCGCACTGCAAACGGCACTACTCCGTTTCTGTCCACCGGGATTCTCCCTGTCAGCACTACAAAAAAGAACCCTCCAGAATCGACAGTGGAAGTCCATGTCGGCAGATATGTCAGTTCAACCGCGCCGTCTTCGGAAACCCATCGTGTCAACTGCCGTGTCACGTCGAACCGGAGCTTTTCCTCCCCGTTGAGAACCAGCGCGAAGCCATCTGTTTTCGTTTCCGTTTCCCACCCGACACCACCGGAAAAATAATAAACCAAATTGCTCTCTGCAGTTTTTGGTGCCGGCAGCGTCAACCATTCCAATTCTGTTCCGATTTTCAACTGACGAATAAATCTTCGATGACCATGGTCTCCAGCATAGTTAAACCACTCCGTCTCCTCACTTCCATTTTGCGATACAATCCCGACCGCCGGTTGAGCCACTTGCACATAATCTCGCAGCTTTTGCAGCATACGAATTTCTTGTTTCGTTCTTTCGCCATTCACCCAGCTGGCCAAGCGCTTGAACGTCAATGCTTCACCGCTGGGCATCTTGTGATAGGGCGAAGGTTCCTGATCCGCCCTAGCCTCGAAGGGTTCACCAACCAATTCACGAACGGCTTGAATCAGTTTGTCTTCCACACCCGGATCGTATCGACCGGGTTGCTCATAGTAGACTTGGGAAAAATCGGCTTCGTAGCCGCCCTCCTCCAACACACGGCGCGACGGAATGTAGCCAGGCATGTCATTCGCCCATGCGTTGATCCACAGGCGCGACCAGTCAAGTTCCCGCTTAAGCCGAACAGCGTAATCTACCACCACTTCGCCCGCAAGAAACACCATTACCAACTCATCCCCAAATCTCCAGACCGACAGCGGATAACTTACCTCCGCTGGAACCGATCCCTGCACGTCCAGTTTCGCCAGCATCGCTTTGGCCAATTGATGATCAAACCCACCAGACTTCAATTGTGCCTGCCAATGCTCGCGCGGCTTCGGCTTGGCCAAGGGTAATTGTATCCGTCTTGAGACCACGCTGGGCACCCCACCCAGTGAAATCGTTCGATCCGTAAGCAACCGTTTGACTTCCGTGGCAATCGAGCGCCCGTGCTCTTTGGCAGCCTGAAGACTCCCACTTGGTTGCGGCCCGACGTCCGCGCCGCAACCAATTGTCATTAGTGAAACTGCACCGACAAACTCTTTCTCCATCCATTCATTCGCAAAGCCGGCCCAATCTCCGCCAACACGATTCCGCGAACCCACCGTCGTACAATGGCAGGCATAATTCGCCCAGACAGCATGCACTTTGCCGCTACTATCCAGTGCCGCGAGAACCGGCATGCTGTGATCAACTGGTGCGTTCCGTTGAAAACCGAACCCTGCCCACTTGCCATCACGAATTACCCGGCGGTTTCCACCGAACGTCGCACGCCCCTGAGCCCATTCAAGTTGCATCGGTTCGCGCCTGTCTAAGGCCGCGAGAACGGCCTCCTCCATTTTATCGATCACAAATTCCGTGTATTCAGCCACCCTCCGATCCTGCTCAGGTGTTGTGCGCCCCGCCCAAACCACCGTGGCATAGCCGACCAACGTCGGGGCATTGTGAGTATGCGTTGCGGCGACCACCAAGCGCTCGGACGAAATCCCGTGCTTGACCAATCGCTTGGCCAGGCGATCAGTAACCGCTTGCGGCACCCCGCAATTATCAAGTGCCACAACCGCCACCCGGTGCTCGTCACCTATTACCAATGCACGTGCCCATAACGGTGTATCGACACCTTGATGCTCCGTCGTCCGCCCCCCATACCCCGCGAGCAAAACCGGCTCTTTCGGCGTCACATCCACCTTCGCAACCCCCACCGACACAGCTGAGCCGCAAAGCGAACTCTTGAATACCAACGCGAAGCAAATGACCAGACTCAAACGAAAACAAATCATCATCTTATTGCTCTTTCGAAATTATGCCTCACCTGGATTCCGGATTCATGTGTTTTAATTGAGTCCTCAACGCCTACTCATTCGCAGCTTCACGTTGCAAGATGGTCTAGTCCAAGTTTGAATGCATCTCTTCCTGGGTTGGCGTCTTGGACGGCACTCCGTCCTTCGGAATCTCCACGTTTGCAGTCCAAAGAATGGCATTAAGCATCAGTTTGCGATTGTCATCGTGCTGCCAGTTCATGTGCACGTGTCCGCCGGTAAAGCCAAATCCACGAGCGCCGTCAGGGCGTTCGTAGGCCCATGCCACATGCTGACTCTCACCATTGGCTACCGCCTTCCGTACTGTGGGATTGCCGCTACGCGCGCCGTCAGGACGCTTCAGTGTCTTGGCCAGCGGCACGTCGGTGAGGATCGGGGTCACGCCCTTGAGATCCTTCACGAAGCGCATGTGATAGTACCACTCGTCGTT
>JASLKI010000405.1 GCA_030747575.1 Verrucomicrobiota bacterium
ACCCCACCCAGCGCGGATGTCATCGACAATCTGCCACGCGGTCTCCACCTCGTCTCGCCGGATGAACAGCGTGGCGTCGCCGGCCATCGCCTCGAGCAGCAGCCGCTCGTACGCCTCGGGCGTGTAGGCGCCAAACTCGGCGTCGTAGTCGAAGTGCATGCGCACCGGCCGCGTCTCGATACTGTTGCCGGGCACCTTGCCGTTGAAGCGAAGGAAAATGCCCTCGTCCGGCTGGAGTCGCAGCGTAAGTGCATTGGCGTGCAGGTCGAGATTACCCTGCGCGGCGAAAAGCACGTTGGGTGTCGGCCGAAACTGCACGCGCACCTCACTTGCTCGCAGCGGAAGATTCTTGCCGGTGCGCAGATAAAACGGCACGCCGCTCCAGCGCCAGTTGTCTATGAACAGCTTGAGGGCGACGAATGTCTCGACGTTGGACTCGGGGTTCACGCGCTCCTCCTGCCGGTAGCCCTCGCGGCTGTCGTCGTTCACCGTGCCGGCGAAGTACTGGCCGCGCACCACGTTTTTGGCGACCGCCTCCGGTGTCATCGGGCGGATGGATTTGAGCAGCTTCACCTTTTCGTTGCGGATGTCCTCAGCGGCCAGCGATGGCGGCGGCTCCATCGCCACAAGAGAGAGAATCTGCAGCAAGTGGTTCTGCATCATGTCTCGCAACGTGCCGGCCTCCTCGAAGTAACCACCGCGACCCCCCACGCCGATGTCCTCGCTGACGGTGATCTGCACGTGTTCGATGGCTTCCCGGTTCCAGAGCTGCTCGAAAATGGCATTGGAGAAGCGGAACATCATGATGTTTTGCACCGTCTCCTTGCCGAGGTAATGGTCGATGCGAAAAATCTGCCGCTCGCGCACGTGGCGCAACAAGTGGTTGTTCAGCACGTGCGCCGACTGTAGGTCGTGACCGAACGGCTTCTCCACCACGACGCGCTGCCAATGCTCGGCGTCCTCCTCCATGCGATGAAGTAACCCGGCGTCCCGCAGTTGGTCGACCACCTCGCCGAAGAGGCTCGGCGAGATCGCGAGATAAAAAACGAGGTTGTTTACGAGGCACGGATCGCCGAGTTCAGCCAAGCGCCTGACCAAGCCAGCGTAAGCGTCGGCATCGGTGAGGTCGCCGCGATGATAGGAAAGATTGGCGGCAAAGGCGTCCCACCGGGCGTCGTCCACCTGCTGCGTGCGGGAATAAGTCTCGACGCCGGCACGCATCTCGGCGCGCCAGCTTGCGTCGGTTTTTTCGCGACGCGCGAAGCCGACGACTCGAAACGACTCCGGCATCTGCCCCTCGAGGTGGAGGTGATACAGCGCGGGGATCAGCTTGCGCGCCGTCAGGTCGCCGCTCGCGCCGAAGATGACAATCGTGCACGGTTCGTCCGCCTTGCGGCCGTCCTCCAGGCCTGCAAAGGAAATCGTTTTTGGAGAATCCTCCATTGGAAAAGTCGTGAACCCGGGCGGCAGAAAAATGGTGGCTGGACCCGGAATCGAACCGGGGACACACGGATTTTCAATCCGTTGCTCTACCAACTGAGCTATCCAGCCATCCCCCCGAAAAAAGGGAGGCGCATCCTACGCATCGCCCCACCCTGCCTCAAGCACTTTCGGGATGAACCAGCAGCCTGGCCAAGCGCTTGGCCAAGCAGGGTTAATCTTCCTTAAAATCGTTGTGGAATTCGCGGCCTTCTCGGGTCTCGGCGACGTAGCCGGTGCGGATGACGAAGTCGCCGAAGCGTTCGCCGTCGGTGCGTTCGTTGGCGTATCGCTCTAGGATCGGCCGCAGGATGCCGACGATCTCCTCCTGCTTGGCTGACACTTTGTACAACTTGTTCAGGCGATCGCCGACGAAGCCGCCGCCGAGGTAGATGTTGTACTTGCCGGGCGAACGGCCGACGAACGCGATCTCGGCGATGTACGGCCGAGCGCAGCCGTTCGGGCAGCCGGTCATGCGGATCGTGATCGCGTCGTCCTGCAGGCCAAGCTCGCCGAGCACGGCATCCATCTCGGTCAACAAGTCCGGCAGATAGCGCTGGGCCTCGGCCAAGGCCAAGCCGCACGTCGGCAGCGCGACGCACGCCATCGAGTTGAGCCGCAGGCCGGTTTGATCGTAGCAGTGGGTCAGTTCGTACTGATCGAGCAGCGACTCAATCCCAGCGCGCTTGGCCGGCGACACGTTGGCGATGATCAGGTTTTGATTCGCGGTCAGGCGGAAGTCGCCGTCGTGCACCTTCGCGATCTCGCGCAGGCCGGTTCGCGTCGGGGATTCGTCGGTGTCGGCGACGCGGCCGTTTTCGATGAACAACGTCAGGTGGCTGTTGCCGTTCTCGTCGTCGATCCAGCCGTAGCGGTCGCCGTTGTGGTCGAAGTGAAACGGCCGCGCTTGGCCAAGCGCGTAGCCGAGCCGGTTCTCGACCTCGCCACGAAACCAGTCCAAGCCGCGATCCTCGATCGTGTACTTGAGTCGCGCGTGTCTGCGGTCAACGCGGTCGCCGAAGTCACGCTGCGTGGTGACGATTTTCTCGGCGACATCGGTCACTTGCCCCGGTGTGCAAAAGCCGAGCACATCCGCCAGGCGCGGGAAGGTTGTCTCCTTGCCGTGGCTCATCCCCATGCCGCCGCCGGCGGTGACTGTGTAGCCGACGATTCGGTCGTCCTCGATGATCGCGATGAAGCCGAGGTCGTGCGCGAACACATCGACGTCGTTGCTCGGCGGGACGGCGATGACAATCTTGAATTTGCGGGGCAAGTAAGTCTTGCCGTAGATCGGCTCGGCTTCCGGCTCGGGACTTGGCGTCACGTTTTCCTTCTCGCCGTTTTCGTCGGTCAGCCAAATCTCGTGGTACGCCCGTGTCGCCGGCGTGAGGTGGGCGCTGATCGCCTTGGCCATCTCCAGCGCCTCGGCGTGCAACTTGGATTGGTACGGGTTCGGGTTGCACATCACGTTGCGGTTCACGTCGCCGCACGCCGCGATCGTGTCCATCAACGAGTCGTTGATTTTCCGGATGGTCGTCTTGAGATTTTTTTTTATGATGCCGTGCAATTGGAACGCCTGGCGCGTGGTGAGTTTGAGCGTGCCGTTGGCGTAGTCGGTGCAGAAGCGATCCATGTCCAGCCACTGCTGCGGCGTGCAAACCCCGCCGGGCACGCGCACGCGTGTCATGAACGCAAAGGCCCGTTCCTGCTTGGCCTTGCGCCGCTCCCCTCGCAGATCGCGATCGTCCTGCTGATAGATGCCGTGGAACTTAGTCAGTTGTGTGTCGTCCGCGGCCAACGCGCCGGTGGAGTCGTCCCGCAACCCGTCGGCGATGGTGCCCCGGAGGAGATTGCTGGCGGCCTTGATGGTTTCGTTCTTGGCCAGCTTTGGCTGGTCGGCGGGTTTGTTTGGGTCAGTCATTTAATTGTCACATCGCGGATTGGCGGAAGGCCAAGCTAGCACAAAAGTAGCTCCGAACTCAATATGCGCTTGGCCAAGCGGAGTGTAAAACCGGCAAAAAAACAGCTTGATCCTTTGTAAAAAAGGACATATCATCATATCTTGATTTGTTGATATCAAACGAATCACTTGCGACTGAAATCACATTTTTATGGGCAAAAACTACATTTTCTCGTCCGAGTCGGTTGGCGAAGGCCATCCCGACAAAGTATCCGACACTATTTCCGACGCTGTGCTGGACGCCTGCCTCGCGCAGGATCGCCGTAGCCGGGTCGCCTGCGAGACATTCGTCAAAAGCAACGTTGTCTGCGTCGGCGGCGAAATTACGACCAAGGCCAAGTTCGACGTCGAGCAGGTCGTGCGCGATGCCATCCGCGGGATCGGCTACGTGAACGACGATGATGTGTTTCACGCCGACAGCGTGTTCATCAACAACTATCTTACCGCGCAAAGCCCGGACATTTCGCAGGGCGTCGATGCCAAAGCCGCGTCCGGCAAAGCCACCGCCGAGCAGGGCGCGGGTGACCAAGGGCTGATGTTCGGCTTCGCCTGCGACGAGACGCCGGAACTGATGCCGGCGCCGATCATGTACGCGCACAAACTGGGCCGGCAACTGACCAAGCTGCGCAAGGCGGGCAAGGCCAATTGGCTCCGCCCCGACGCCAAGAGCCAGGTCTCCGTGCAGTACATCAGCGACAAGCCGGTGAAGATCACCAACGTGGTCATCTCGACCCAGCATGCCGCCGCCGCCTCGAACAAGACGATCCGCGACTTCATCACAAAGCAGGTCATCCAAAAAGTGTTGCCGAAAAAAATGCTGTCCCGCGATACGCAGATTCTCATAAACCCAACCGGCCGCTTTGTCGTTGGCGGACCGGCGGGCGACAGTGGCCTGACCGGGCGCAAGATCATCGTCGACACCTACGGCGGCATGGGCCGGCACGGCGGCGGCGCATTCAGCGGCAAGGACCCGAGCAAGGTGGACCGCAGCGCCGCGTACATGGGCCGTTACGTCGCTAAAAACATCGTGGCAGCCGGCTTGGCCGAGCGCTGCGAAATCCAGTTCGCCTACGCCATCGGCTATCCGGATCCGGTTTCCGTCTGCGTCGACACCTTCGGCACCGGCATCGTGGACGACGGGAAAATCGCGCAAGCCGTCGAAAAAGTCTTTAGCTTCAAGCCAGCCAACATCGTCCGGCAACTCAAGCTGCTGCGCCCGATTTATTCGATGACAACCAACTACGGCCACTTCGGCAAGGTTGACGACTTGGACACAATCACTTGGGAGAAAACGGACAAGGTGGCGGCGCTCAAACGGGCTATCAAATAAGATTTTTTAGTATGACTACCACACTTACGGAACCAACCACGGACTACACTGTTCGGAACATTGAATTGGCCGATTTCGGCCGCAAGGAAATTGGCATCGCCGAGAAGGAAATGCCCGGCTTGATGGCCACGCGCGAAAAGTATGGCCCCGAAAAGCCGCTCGACGGCGTGAAGATCATGGGCTCGCTGCACATGACCATCCAGACCGCTGTGCTCATCGAGACGCTCGTTGACTTGGGCGCAGATGTGCGTTGGTGCTCGTGCAACATTTTCTCGACGCAGGATCACGCGGCAGCGGCCATTGCGGCAGCGGGCGTGCCGGTGTTTGCGTGGAAAGGCGAAACACTCGAGGAATATTGGGACTGCACAATCAAGGCGCTCATCTGGCCGGACGGCTCCGGGCCGGATCAAATTGTTGACGACGGCGGTGACGCGACGCTGCTCATTCACAAGGGCGTCGAGTTGGAGAACGGCAGCGACTGGGTGAACACCAAGTCCGGCAGCGAGGAAGAGCAAGTCATCAAAAATCTTCTCAAACGTGTCCAGTCTGAGGGCAATGTTAATTGGGCCAATGTGGCCGACGCCATGGTGGGTGTGTCCGAGGAGACCACCACCGGCGTGCACCGGCTTTTGCAGATGGAGGAACGCGGCGAGTTGCTTTTCCAGGCGATCAACGTGAACGACTCTGTGACCAAGTCGAAGTTCGACAACGTGTACGGCTGCCGCCACTCGCTCGTCGATGGGATCAAGCGAGCGCTTGACGTGCTTGTCTCCGGCAAGGTCGCGATGATCTGCGGCTACGGCGACGTCGGCAAAGGCTCCGCCGAGTCGCTCGCCAACGAGCGCGCCCGCGTGATGGTTTCAGAGGTCGATCCGATCTGTGCGCTGCAAGCCTGCATGTCCGGCTACAAGGTCACGACGGTTGAGGACGCGCTGCCCGAGGCGGATATTTTCGTCACCACCACCGGCAACAAGGACATCATCACCGCCGACCAGATGAGCCGGATGAAGGACCAGGCGATCGTCTGCAATATCGGCCACTTCGACAACGAAATCCAGGTCGCCCAACTCGAGGCGATGGACGGCGTCACCCGCGAAGTCATCAAGGACGACTCCATCCCCGGCGGCCCTGTGACCCGCTTCACCTTCCCGGACGGCCGCGCGATTTATCTGCTCGCCGAGGGGCGGTTGATCAACCTTGGCTGCGCCACCGGCCACCCCAGTTTCGTGATGTCCAACAGCTTCACCAACCAGACGATCGCGCAGATCGACATCCGAAAAAATCAAGACAGGAAGGTGGGAGTGTATCGTTTGGATAAAAAACTGGACGAGGAAGTGGCGCGACTGCACCTGGACAAACTCGGCGCCAAGCTCACCACCCTGTCGCAGGAACAGGCCGACTACATCGGCGTGCCGGTGGACGGCCCGTACAAGCCGGAACATTACCGCTACTAAACCAAGCGCAGCGCCGATATTAAACGCGGAGGACGTGGAGGGCCGCAGAGTTTTTTTGACCTGCAGATTTTCGCAGATTAAAAATCGAAGACCTCATCCGCGAAAATCTGCGGATCAAGAAAACTTCAACCTCCGGTTCATTTCCTTTCGGCGTTCAGTTCCGCGCGTGTTTTTCCGCCGTGTCGGCGCAAAAAATCAGCGGTTTCCTTGTGGCCGGCCCTGGACGCGTAGTCGAGAGCCGTTTTTCCGCTCATGGCCGGGCCGTTTACTTTTGCGCCGTTGGCCAGTAGCAGTTCGACGATTCCCCTGTGCCCGGAGCCAGCCGCGCCGTGCAGCGGCACCCAGCCGCCTTCGTCCCTGATGTTGGCATCTGCGCCTGCAGTCAAGTGCAGCCGGACGGCTTCAATGTTGCCGTTTCTGGCTGCTTCCCAAATGGGAATCTCCCGCGGTTTTGCTATGGCTGCAGGTTCTTTTGGCGGCAATTCCGGCCGTGTCACCTTGGCGGCGGGCTCAACCGGTTTTGCCTTCGGTGCTAGATTCGCCGGTAACTCGGGAGCGGGGTTGGCAGATTTCTCCTCAACGGGTGGCTCCGATCTGCCACATCCCGCCGCTACGATAGCTGCAATCACTGCTGTCAGTTTGGCTGTCATCGATCGGATGGATTGTGATTGCTGTAAATTGATTTAGTCAATTACAATCGCGAATCACAATTGGGCGTTTGTCGTCGGGGAGGGTGCGTGCATTCGCGATTTTAAGATTTCCGGCGGGCGACGACGAAGGTGTTGAACATGAGATGGCGCCACGGGCCGAGGTTGAGCGCGAAGTCGATCGGCTTGGCCACGTAACGGTCGGTGCACTCGACTCGCAGCACGTCGCAGCCGTTTTGCTCGAGGAAGAATTTTATCTCGACGCCGTTGGTGGCGACGATCGCGTCGTCGTCCGGCTGGAACGGCTTACGGCGGATCGGCTCCATGCGGTCGAAGCGGGCAGACTCGGGGTCGGCCGCCATCTGCCGGCGCTTGGCCCGGAGCCGCTGCCAGTTGTGCCATTTATTCCTGATACCGCGCATGCGGGGATGGTAGTCGCGCAGGCCAAGCGCACGGAAAAAGTTTGGGCTCGAGACGACGACTTTGCCACCCTGCTTCGTGACACGCACCAACTCGGCGAGGAATGCCTCCGGTTCCTCGACGTGCTCAAGCACGTTCAGCGCACCGACGCTGTCGAAGGTGGCATCGCAGAACGGCAGTGTGCGCCCGTCGTAAAGTTGGCAGCGGTCGCTGATGCGCCTGGCCTTTTCTATGTTCGGCCCGGACACTTCGACACCGTGCGCCTCATGCCCGGCATCCATCAAATGCTGAACGACCTGGCCCACGCCGCAGCCGACATCGAACGCCTTTCCGCCGGGCTCGTCCGGGCAGAGCGTGTCGGCGTACTTGGCGTAAAAACCGGGATCCCACCCTTCGAGGAAGTTCGCGTACTCCTCGTTCTCTCGATAGTAGCTTTGCTGCTCACCCATTACGCCGAAGTTTTTTCCGTTCGTCCACAATGATGAAACCCACCAGCCCAAAGCCGCCGAGCAGCGAGGCCAAGCTGACGTACAGCCAAGTCATCGGGGGCTGAAAACGGAACACCACCTCGTGCCGTCCTGGTGAGAGCCGCACGCCGCGCATCACATAATTGCAGCGGAGCAACTCGGACGCCTGGCCATCGACCGTGACATGCCAATGCGCTGACCAATGGTCGTTAAGCAGCAGCACCGAATCGTTGGTGGCCTGGGCGGTGAGCCGTATTTCTTTCGGTCGGTACGACTGGGTGATGACTTCGCCGTCCGCTTGGCCAAGCGCGGCGGCGGACGGGGCGATCGGCGCGTTGACGATCACTGTGGCTTGGGGATCAAACTCCCGCTTGGCCAAGGTCTCGAGTGTCGTGTCGTCATTCGTCTGCACCTGCCACTGGCTGTACAGCCTGGCCCGGGGCAATGCGCCGTCGAACCGGATCAGGCTGTACGGGCCTGCTGAGTTGAACTGCGTCGTGAAATCTTCCGTGCCAGGCGCGTTCGGGTTTTTTGTGCCGGGTCGTAGGCCGACAATAAAGTTCGAGGCCACCGTGAAGCGGCCCTTGGCGGGGTCTAACTGCCGATTAAAAAACGCAACGTCGTTCGTCCCGCCGAGAATCCATCGCGTGTTGGTCAATTCCCAGCGGCGTCCGGCGAGGTAATGCGTGTTCGTGTCGCCGGTGATGGTGAATCGCCGCTCAAATGCCTCGTGGTCGGTGGCCATGCGCGGCATTTGCACAAGGTCGAGTGACTGGACGTTGTTGTACAGGAACTGATGTTGCAGCCACTCCATACGGTATAGCTGGTTAAGCAACCCGGAGGGCAGGGGAGAGATTGTCACGCGTCCCTCGTGCGGCGACTTGGCCAATGTGCTTATGAGCGGGTTGTTGCCCTCGTACTTGTGTTTGTAATCGTCGTACTGCACCCAAGGCGAGTTGGCGCGCGTGAGGTCGATCAAGATCAGTAAGCCAAGTGCTACTGCCCACTTGGTCGCTGCGTTGCCGCGCATCACTTTTGCGATGAGTAAAGCACCCACGCCGAGGAGCAGTGCGGACAGTATGATCTCTATCATGCTGAAGCTGGCCATTGCCTGTGCGGCAGCTGGATCGAAACCGCGCGAGACAATGTTTATTCCAAGCAATTTTTTTGACGCGCCAAAAACCAGCGAGCCAAGCAGCATCAACCCGGCGGCAATACCTGTACCACGGATCCACAGCCTGGCTGCTCGGGTTGGCTCCGCCACCTCGCGCTTGGCCAAGCGTAGCAGACCCTCGATGCCGTAGCCGCACAACACGATCAGTCCTAAGTGCATTGGGTGTAGGAACTTAATCGGGTTCCGCATCGTATTAAAAAACGGCAATTGATGGATGAGTTGGTAAAACACTGCGTGCCGGCCGTAGGCCAAAAGTAGCGACACGACGGCGAGCATCGTCCAAAACAGAATCATCCGACGTTCGGTCGGCGAGTAAATGTTTGCGCGTTTCTGCAGTGCGAAAAACAGCGCCCAAACGGCGAGCAGCACGACTATGATTCCGGCGTATTCGCCCGAGCCGGAGTGGCGCTGAAGGAACTGGTTTTTGTTTTGAACCAGAGTCATCAGTTGTGTCGCCTTCTGGACGGAAACGTTCAGCGCCTTGGCCAACTCACCGGGGACGACGTTGCGCTGGCCGAATGCGGCGATGACTTCCTCCACCTCCGCAACGCGATCGAGCACCGGGTCCTGCCCCATCGAGCCCCAGTAGTTTCCGCCATCGAGCGAACGAAGCTTGTTGCCGTCGTACGGACGCGGGGTGTCGAGACGGTAGCCGTAAAGACCGGGGATGACGATGCGCAGCGTTTCCATTTTCGGCAGGCTCCACTGTGTGAGGAATGTCCACTGCCGCTCTTTTGCCGTGTCGCGTTGCGCGGGCGTTTGTGGATCACTGCCAGTACCCTTGAGTTGGGTGTCAACAAGGGTGGACATCGTTTGCGAGGCGGCCAATCCGGCGACAAGCGCGACAAGCGCGACGCCGGCAAACCCGTGTGCTGCCGCTTGGCCAAGCGCAACCGGTTTGTCCGACTCAAGCCGCTTTATCACAAATCCAAATAGCACAAATGCTGCGATGTAGAGGCTGAACAGCGCACCGATATCGTAGCCCTCCATCAGGCCAAGCCCGACGCAGATGCCGGCCAGGGCGAGGTTGGGCCAAGGTCGCGATTTGAGCGCGCGCAGAACAAACGCCCCGGCGAGGAACGACGTGGCGAACGTGAGCGACCGCGACGGCAGACCCCAGCAAGCGTACGAGACTACCTCCATGTTGAATGCGGCGGCCACCGCGCCAATCGTGCAGGCGATATTGCGGAAGGCGAGAGTGCGAAAGAAAAACCAGGCGGACAGCCCGAGGATCACCAGGCAGATTGGCGTGCACCACTTGAGGTACAGCACCGATTTTTGCAGTAACAGGCCAAGCGCCATGTAAATGCCGGGCGAGGCGCTGGGCTGCTCGTAGCCGAGCCAGTTCAAGTCGTGCCAGTAGCCGGAAAAGGTGCCGGGCATTTCGATCGCGTCGGTGCTGATCGAGCCAAGTGGGCCGTCGTTCGAGAACAAAATCAGTGCCGGGTCGAGGCTGTCCCAAAACAGGAACAGCGTGACGATGATAAGCACCCCGGTCGCGCCGGCGAACGGCTTGAGCCAGCCGGTTGAGCGTTCAGTTGAGAGAAATGGTAAGTTCACTGTGTCGGTTTACTGCCACTGCTCCTTGTTGAGCGACGAGCCGAAAAACAGGTCGCGAAAAAAGACGGTGACGCAGCCGAGTTGCCAATGCAGCCACGGCACCTTCGGGCGGGCGGACTCGTAAATGCGCCGGGCGTGATCCGGTTTTTCGTCGGCTATCTGCTGCATCTTGACGCGGGAGCGCGCGGCGAACATGCAGCGCAACTTTTGCCGGCGCAGCCATCGTGTCAAACCCTGTTGCTGCATCAAGCCGAATGCGTGCTGGATCGCCTCCCACTCGTCGAGCACCCAGCTTTGGATGTTTTCTTCGTTGCGCTTGGTCATGCTGAACGGGTGCCGGCGGATTTGAAGCAACACTTCCGGCACTGCGACGCGCTGCTCGCAGACCTTGGCCAAGTCGGAATAAAAAACGCAATCAGCCGCGTGCGGCATGTCGGTGCGGAACGAAACGGGGCACGCCTGACCAAGCGACTTGATCAGCACGCCGCCGAGCATGAGCGAGTCGCATTCGCTGTGTTGAGCAAGCAGTGCGTTGGCGGAAACTTCGTACGCGGCAGCCGATGGTTTCGATGGCTTGGCGTCGAATTGGTTTCCGTCCTTGTCGATGAACTCCGGCAGGCAGTAGCTGAACGACGGCGCGGGCGCGTCTGTGAGCGCGGCTGTCATCCGCTCCATGAAGCCTGGCAGCAGCACGTCATCGGCGCAGATGTAATGCAGGTGGTCGCACTCTGTGGCGTAGCTGAGCGCCTTGTTGAAATTGAAGAAAAGCCCCTCGTTCTGTTCGCTGCGGATCAGTTCACACTCAAGCGGTTCGTACGTCTCGACGAGCTCTGAGGTGCCGTCGGTCGAGGCGTCATCGAGGACGATCACGCGGTCGGGGCGGAGTGTCTGTGCTGCGAGTGAATCGAGCGTGGCACGAATGAAGCGTTTCCCGTTGTACACCGGGATGACAGAGATGATGCGCGCCCGATCGCTCATGATTGCTGCGCGAGTTCGCTGATCATAGCCTCCCAACTTGGTGGCGTGTAGCCGGTGGCTTGGTTAAAGCGATCGGCATTGAGGCTGCGGTCACAGACGAACTCGTCATTCGGCTCGATGACGCCCTCCCAGGCAAATTTTTCCCGGCACAATTGTAGCAAAGCGAACTTGGAAATTGGGTTGCTGGCGACATGCCACACGCCTGAAAGCGCCGGGTGCTGGGTGAGGATTCGATCGACGATCCGCGCCATTTCGAGCGTAGTAAAACCACTGTAAATTGCTTTGGTGAAGCCGCTTATGGCTTGGCCGCGCTGGCTCAAAAACCAATCCAACAGCGCCAGGTTGGTGGCGAGCTCGTGGCCGATCACCGAGGTGCGGAGGGTGGCGGAGTGGGCGTCAGCGACTTCGCCCTGATGCTTCGATTGGCCGTAAAGATCTGCGGCATCCGACGGGTCGCTCTCTGTGTAATTTCCCTTCGTGCCGGCGAAGATGCAGTCGGTGCTGAAGTGAATCAGCCGCGCACCGGCTTCGCCGCAGCGCTTGGCCAAGCGGTGTGGAAACTCGGCGTTGACGCGTAGGGTGAGTGCCTCGTCACTGGCTTCGTCGCGTTGCTTGATGAGGCCGACGCAGTTGATGACGGCCTCGGGCTTCGCCTGGCCAAGGGCGCGCTCAAGCGCGGTATCGTCGGTGATGTCATCGAACTGGATCGCCTTGGCTTCGTCGAACAAATTATGCACTGCGAAGTCGGCGACCGGACGGCGAAGCGTCACCCAAGTGTCGTGTTGCGCATGGAGCCCGCGCCAAAGTTGGTGGCCCAACATGCCGCTGCCGCCGAGTATGAG
>JASLKI010000406.1 GCA_030747575.1 Verrucomicrobiota bacterium
CCTACACCGCCGCCCACCTTTCCGAGGCGGGTGAGTTGATCAAAAAAACCCTCGACGCCGGCATCATCTACGGCAGTACGAAGCTTTAAGCGGCCATTACGAGCCAAAGCCAAAAGTTTGGCTAAATTTAACCGGCGGCCCTTTACGGGGCCGGCGGTTTTCTTTTGGCGCTTGGCGGGAGAATTGCCTTTGTTTCCGGCTCGGTTTTCTCCAGACTCCGCCCGTTCTCTGGCCAAGCAAGCGATTGGCCAAGCGCAACTCAATCTGACCTATGAGTGACTCGAACGATAACTTAGCCGTCGAAAAAACCCTCCTCGCGGAGGTAAGCCAAAAACCGCTCCTTTCCCGCTGGGGTACTTATACCAAGCTGTCCGGCCCCGGATGGCTGCAGGGCGCGATCACCCTCGGTGGCGGTTCGCTTGGTGGCAGCCTCTATCTCGGAGTAATTGGTGGCTACGAACTGCTGTGGCTGCAGCCGCTGATGATGATTTTTGGTGTGTTGATGTTATCGGTGATTGGCTACGTCACTTTGTCCACTGGTGAGAAGCCTTTTCAGGCAATCAATAAACACATTAATCCAGTGCTTGGCTGGGGTTGGTTGGTTGCTGCGATGTTAGCAAACTTGGTTTGGGCAATGCCGCAATTTGCTCTTGGCACTGCTGCTATTCAACAAAACTTTAAACTCTTTTCTGAAGACAACTGGAAATATGGACAACACATTTGTGCTGCAATACTTTTCATTGTTGGTGCGACTGTGGTGTGGTCATACGACAGTGGCAATAAGGGAGTCAAATATTTTGAGATCATCCTTAAGGTGATGGTTGGAATTGTTGTACTAAGCTTTTTCGGAGTGATTATCGTAATGGCTGGCGAGTTGCAGTGGGGAGCGATCTTTGCTGGCTTTATTCCAAATTTCAGCCTGCTCTCCGAGCCGGCGTCCAAGTTCACGGAGATCATAGCGAAATCGAGCGACCCGGACTACTGGAACGATGTCATCCTCAGTTCGCAGCGTGATCGAATGGTCACTGCCGCCGCCACCGCTGTGGGCATTAATATGACCTTCCTGTTGCCGTACTCGATGCTGCGCAAGGGTTGGGGAAAAGAGCATCGCGGCTTAGCCACGTTTGATTTGTCGATTGGTTTATTTATGCCGTTCTTTCTGGCCACGACCTGCGTGGTGATCGCTTCCGCCAGCCAGTTCCACGGGAAATACGACGAAGGACTGCTCGATCCCGCAAAGAAAACTGCGCTGACAGCAAAGTTGCAGGTTGCTTACGACAAGAATTTATCCGGCATACAGGCCAAGCTTGGTGAAGCCAAAGAACCAAACGACACGGACAAGCAACTTGCCGCGATGCTCGTGAGTCGCGACGCATTTCAACTGGCTGGGTCGCTGGAAAACCTCAACGGAAACAAGGCCGTATCGCAGATAGTTTTTGGTATTGGTGTGCTTGGCATGGCGTTGTCTACGATCATAATATTGATGCTTATTAACGGTTTTGTTGTCACAGAAATGCTTGGGGCTGAAATTGGGGGAATTAAGCACAAAATAGGATCTATTGTACCTGGAATCACAGGAGCATTGGGATCTATTTACTTATGGAGTAATGCCGGTGCAAAATTTTGGCTCGTTGTGCCGACGAGTGTGTTTGGTATGGTGCTGTTACCGATCGCCTACATCACCTTTTTCCTGATGATCAACAGTAAGAGCCTCATGGGAGACGCACTACCACAGGGCAACAAACGCATCGCGCTGAATATCGCCATGCTCGTGGCACTGGTGGCCGCCACCATCGGTGCCGGTTGGTCGATTTGGAGCAAGGCGCAGTGGGCTGGCGTGACTGCCGTGGGCGTGTTTATTCTTGTGGCAGTAGTCGCTCATTTCCTTCGCTCTGGCCGATCGACAGAAAAGTAAGTCGATGGGGCTGTTGGATATTTTTGGTGGTAAAAACCCCGAGCCGGGGGAGTCCGGACATTTTGGGGATTACGACCTGCAGGAAGTCGTCAACAGCGGCGGCATGGCCGACATTTGGTTGGCGACCGATCCTGACAAACACCCCGTCGCCGTGCGCCGCCTGCACCCCGAGTTGCGCAGGGATTCCAAGGCCAGGAAACGTTTCGTCCGCGGCTGCGAGATTCTCGCCGAGGTCTGCGACCACGACTGCATCGTCAATTACATCGAGCACGGCAAAATCAATGGCGACCATTTTCTCGCGATGGAATATTGCGAGTTCCCGAATCTCAAGATTCTCATTTCACGCTCCGACACCGTGCTTGAGAAGTTCGTCGGCAACATCCTGATCGACGTCGCCGAGGCGCTCGAGCACGTGCATAATAGCGGCTATCTGCATTACGACATCAAGCCGGAGAACATCCTCGTCAGCCGCAACGGCAACGTTCGACTTTGCGACTTTGACCTCTCCCGCCCCATCCCCGAGACGCCGACCAAGATGCCGGACAATCCCGGTACGCCGGTTTACATGGCGCCGGAGCAGTTGCGCGGGCGCGGGATCGATCAGCGCGTGGATATCTTCGCCTTCGGCGTCACCATGTACGAGACGCTGACTGGCCAGAAGCCGTTCAATGGCGACACGAGCCGCGAGGTGTTGCTGGCGCAGAAGAACCGCGACTCGCATTTCGCCGCACCGCGAGACCTGAACCCCTCCATCCCCGAGGATGTCGAGAGGATTATCCTTAAGTGCATTGAGTTTGATGCCGACAAGCGTTACCCGCACATCAGCTACCTCGCCGCCGAACTCCGCAAGGCCCTTTACGTTTAACTCAATCTCATGCCCTACAAAATAATCGGATCAGACTCACGGGAATACGGCCCGGTGGATATCGACGAAATCCGCGAATGGATCGACGAGGGCCGAGCTGATGCCAACACGCTGGTTTGTGAGGTGGACGGCAGCCAGTGGGTCAAGCTTCGGGATCTGCCTGACGTTGCGGGCGCACTTCCCAGGACGGCAGCCGCTCAGCCAAGGGGCACGCTCCAAATCAATTACCTCGTCCCGGCGATTCTCTGCACCCTCTTTTGCTGTCTGCCGTTTGGCATTGCGGGAATTCTGTTTGCCGTCCAGGCCAACTCCAAGGTGCAACAGGGCGACATCGATGGTGCAGCGTCCGCTGCGTCCAAGGCCAAGCTGATGTGCCTCCTGAGTTTCGTGCTCGGCTTCATCAGCCTCATCTGGTTTTTCAGCAGCGGCGAGTTCAATCGGATACTGCAGGAGATGCAGGAAACGTTGCCGCGCTGATCGTGGCTATTTGGCCAAGCCGGCCAGTTTGTCGAACAATGCTGTTTTGTCAGCCAAGTGCTCCGCTGGGTGATGGCTCGACAGCCAACCGAGACCGCTGCCATAAGAGGGACCGTTGACGACGCAGCCGTTGGTTTGGTTTTCGACGATCTGCGTTTGACCCTGGCCGAGTGCCGAGTCGCGGTCGCCATCGACCTCGTACTTCCAGCCCACCAGAAGTGCTTCCTCAAACCACTCGCGCAGGCTGGCGATGATCTTTGGCGTCGGCTTGAGTTCGAGCAGCAGGTCGCCATCGCGGGTGCTGAGTTTGCCCGCGTTCAGCGGCTTGAGTTGGCCGTCGTCGGCACGTCGGAAAATCTGGCCAACGGCAAAGTCACTCACGGCGGCGGCGTGAAACACAGCGCCCGCGCCTGGCTCCGCCCTGGCCAAGCGCTCCAGTTTTTCAGCCAAGTCTTCAGTGGTTGAAAATTGTTGAAAGCCAACGCCTTGAGGCATCTCTGTGTGGGTGGCCGAGTGGCCGCGCAGCAGTGTCACCTCGTGGCCGTCGTCGGCCAGGCGCTTGGCCAGGCCGGTGCCAAGTTGGCCGGTTGAGTGGTTGGTCAAGCGGCGAACCTGGTCGATTGGCTCGTAGGTCGGGCCGGCGGTGACAATGCAGTGCATGGAGCTTGTCGCTTGGCCAAGCGTCGTCGGTTACGGTAGCGTTTTCGAGGCCATCATCTCGCCCAGCTTGAGTGAGTCGCTCGTCGGCGGTTGGCAGGCGGAGCCTGTGCAGAGGTACACGGCTGACTGCTTTTCCTTCGGCAACGTCTTGGCGAATTCCTCCACCGGCCCGGTGACCCCGAGCACGACCTTGTTAGGTTGATACGCGGCGTGCGCGGCGGCGATGAGGTCGCGCGCCCCGGCGGACTTGGGGTCGCCGGTGATCACGGCGCGGCGCGGTTCGTGCACGAGGAAGTCGAGCGCCTGCAAAAGGTACGGCACGGCGCTTGGGCCGTTGGTCATGTTGTCGCTGAAGAGAAGCAGCGACTTTTCGGCCATGTCGGTGAACTCCTTTTGGTCGGTGATTTTCCCGAGCCGAAGCAGCGCGAGCGCGGCGACCGAGTTGCCGGAGGGCACTGCGCCGTCGTAGTCCTCTTTCACCTTCAGGATGAGGTTTTTGGTGTGGACGCTCTGCCAAAAGCCGCCGTTAGCCTCGTCGTAAAACTTGGCCTTCATTGTGCCTGCGAGGTCGATGGCAAACTGCAGATGTTTTGGCTCGAGCGTGGTCTCGTACAGGTGCAGCACGCCGTCGATCAGGAAGGCGTAGGCGTCGAGCAACTGCACGTCGTCGCGTTTGCCCTCGCGCCAGCGATGGTAGAGCGTCTTGCTTTCGGCGTCCCACAATTCGCGCTTCAAAAAGGCGAGGTTCGCCTCGGCTGCCTCGAGGTATTTCGGCTCGCCAAGGATGACTGCGGCGCGTGCCGTTGCTCCGAGCATGAGGCCGTTCCATGACGATAGAATCTTGTCGTCGAGGTGCGGCCTTACGCGCTTGGCCCGGACATCGAACATTTTTTGATTGGCAGACTCGAGCAGCTTGCGCTCGTTGTCGTTGAGCTTGGGATCGACGATGCTGAGGACGTTCTGGCCCTTGAGCGGATCGGGGTCGCTGTGATCCTCGAAATTGCCGTGGGCCGTGATGCCGTAGCGGCGCTTGGCCAGGGCGAACTCGTCCGGCGTGAGCAGTGACTTCAGTTCGGCCTCGGTCCAGCAGTAGAATTTGCCCTCCTTGCCTTCGCTGTCGGCGTCCTCGGCGGAGTAGAAACCGCCGTTCTCGTGGCGCATGTCGCGCAGGATGTAGCGGAGAATGTCGCTGGCGACGTCGGCGTGCTTTTGGTCGCCGCTGATGAGGTGGGCATCGAGGTAGAGATGCAGCAGTTGCGCGTTATCGTAGAGCATTTTCTCGAAGTGCGGTACGAGCCATTTCTCATCGACCGAATAACGCGCGAAGCCGCCGCCTATCTGGTCGTACATGCCTCCGGCTGCCATTTGGTCGCACGTGTGCAGCACCATGCTGATGCCATCCTGGTCGCCGGTGCGGTGGGCGTGACGCAGTAGCATCAGCGGCAGGCTGGGCCGTGGGAACTTGGGCGCGTTGCCGAACCCGCCGAAGCGCGGATCGTATTGCGACTTGAACTGGTCGACCGCCTTATCCAGCCAGAGCGGATCAAGTTTGATGTTGGCTTTGGCTTTCAGCGCGATGCTTTCACCGATGCGCTGGCTGATGTCGTTGGCTGAGTTGAGGATCTCCGTTCGCTGTGCCTTCCACGCGTCGGCGATCTGCCGTAGCACGTCAGTGAAACTCGGTTTGCCGAACTTGGCCTCTGGTGGGAAATAGGTGCCACCGTAAAACGGCTTGAGGTCGGGCGTGAGCCAGACGTTGAGCGGCCAGCCGCCGCTGCCGGTCGTGGCCTGCACGAAGGTCATATAAATCTTGTCCACGTCAGGCCGTTCCTCGCGGTCGAGTTTGATGTTGACGAAATGCTCATTCATCACCTTTGCCGTAGCCTCATCCTCGAACGACTCGCGTTCCATCACGTGACACCAATGGCATGTCGAGTAGCCGATGCTCAGCAGGATTGGCTTCTGTTCCTCACGCGCTTTTTTGAACGCCTCTTCGCCCCAAGCGTACCAGTCCACCGGGTTGTGCTGGTGCTGCTGCAGGTAGGGTGATAGCTCTTCGGCCAGGCGGTTGGTGTGTTTCGGCTTGGGTTCCTCCTGGGGCGGCTTGGGTTCGGTCACGGTTACGGTGGGTTGTGCTGGGGCGGGCTTGATCTCCGTCGGAGCGGCGGCGGTGTCTTCCAGAGAGGCGCTTGGCTGGCAGCCGGTCAAGGCGAAGCCAGCCAGAGAGGCGCTTAACAGGACCAAGGTGGGTCGGTGCCTTTTCACGGCGGGCAACCTTACGGCCTCTCTAGTGAACGGCAAAGCCGGAAAAGGAGTTTCAAGTTTTGAGCGGGAACGCAGATTTTTACGGATTCAAAGGGATTTACAAGATGAAATCCCTTTGAATCCGTAAAAACCGTGTCCCAATCTCTTTACCTCTTAACGCTCAGCGCAGCTTGGCCAAGCGGGCGATGAACGCCTCGGCCATGCGCTCGATGTTGTGGGTTTGCACGGCGGCCTGGCGGCCGGCGGCGGCACACTTGGCCAAGCGCTCGCGGTCGAGCAGCAACTGCCCGATCGCATCGGCCAAGGCGGCGGCGCTGCCTTTTTCGCAGATCACACCGGCTTGGTTTTGCTCAACCATCTCCGGGAAACTGGCGTCGTCAGGCGCCACGACCGGCACGCCGCAGGCCATCGCCTCGACCACGTAGAGGCCGAACGCCTCACCGAACGCCGCCGGCACACTGAGCACTGTGAGCCCTCGGTAAAACGCCAGCTTCGCGTCGCGGTCGAGGTTCGGGCTGAAT
>JASLKI010000407.1 GCA_030747575.1 Verrucomicrobiota bacterium
TTAGAATGTCAGGCCGAAGCCAAGAGCAAAGCGCCGGTGATCGCCGAAGCGCATCGCCTTGGCTTTGTCGTAAACAACTTGGCGATACTCAAACTTGAGCATCCAATCCTCGTGGTAATACATCGCGACTGGGCCGACGGCAATGGTGTCACCGGCGGGATCGATCAATTGGTTTTTGCCCGGCTCGATGTGGCGTGCGGCGATGTCGAGCATCAGGAAAAGTCCTCGGCCGTTGTCGCCGTCGTGCCATGCGTGCCAGCCGATGTTGGTGTCGAAGCCCAGTTCGTCGCCTTGGTCGAAGTTGCGGCCGGAGCCGTTCTTCCAGTAGTATAAATCGTAGAGATGATACCACTTCGGGGTCTCGAAGCTGTAGCTCAGACTTAGGCCGGCGTCCCAGCTTCCGTCGCCCACGTCCCAGTCGTCATCGGTGCTGCCGGTCGGCAGTCGAAGGTTCGGGGTGAGGCTCAGGTTGTAGGTGTATCCCCTTTTGTTGACGTATTTTTTTATCGGCGCGCCGATAATGATGTCGCCCAGACCGTGGCCGGTTTGCTGGATGATCTCGCCATCCCGCAGCCATTGGCGTGACTTGTCGACATACGGCACCTTGGCCGTGATGCGGAACTCTCGCCGGAATGTGTACACGCCCTCGAGCCAAGTGGTGTCCACGCGACTCTCGAGTCCTTGAGGGTTGGGTAGCATCGATTCGCCGTGGCGCAGGTCGTCGGCGATGCTATGGACTTGGAACAACTGCACGCCATAACCACCGGACCAGCGGGGGGCCATGTCCATCACAGGTTGATGCCCGAGGACACTTGTTACGACAACCAGCCATAGCGAGCCTAGCGCAATTGATTGCTTCATTCGCTTGCTTTTGTGATCTCGTCGACTTCCACTTCGACTACTGTTCCGGGCTGGGCATTGGCCAAGGTTTTGGAGGTGATCATCACGCGTAAGGTGACAGCATTGCTCTTGGTCAAGCCCGTGGGTGCATTAGCGAAGCCAAACTTGTTCGGCCCCTCTTTTTCAGAGAGCAACCACTTGCCGTTGACAGACTCCATCGAACCATTCAGGTGCATGTAGAGCTTATTCAACTCGTAGCCGCCTTTTTTCACAGCGGTCAGGAGTCCATCGAAGTCGATCGGTTTCTTGAGATCGCGGTACATTACAAGCCGGCCGGAGCGGATATCGATTTTTACGCCGGACTTCTCGCTGAGCACCGGTGAGTTGAAGTCAAGCTTGGCGAGGTTTTTCTGTAGGCCCTTGGCACAGATCGAGCAGACTACACCGTTCACCTCGACAATCAGCTCGCCCGGCTTGGCCACAACGGGAGTGTCAAGTTCATCCGCCACTGCGGCCAGCGGCGAGGTCAAAAACGGCAGCACAAAAAATAATAAAATCAGTTTTTTCATATTTAAGTTCCTTTCTTTTTCAGTTTCAAACATTGGGATTGCCCGGTCACGGATACACTCCGCCTCTGGACATATTGGGTCGGGGAAAAGAAGGAAACTCAGGTGAGATACTGGCAGACTCGCTTGTGCACAGGAATGCCGGCGACCCGCATTTGAGGAGGTTGCGGAAGGGAGGAAAACTTAAGCGCCACTTGCGGCAGCTTGAAAACCGCGCTGAATTGTCCATCCGTCACAACGGGCTGGACTTTGAAGCTGGTCTGGCGCTGGGGCAGCGCTGGAAGCGGCAGATCGGAGGAGTCGCTGTCCACACAGCAACTGGCTTTGCCGCCGCAAGGGCAATGCTCGCATTCCGCCGGCGCGCTTGGCTGCAGCTGCAACACCATCCCGAGGCCAAGCTGCGACGTCAGCAGCAGGCAACCGGTCAGGATGGTAAACGCGTTTTTCATTCCATTCGGCGAGACGACTTAACCGGCTTTCTCAGTGTCGCTGGCGTCGGCAGCCGGCTTGGCTTCGGCGGCTTTTTTTGCTGCGACCGCGTCGTCAAATTTCTTGATGTACTTGGCGGTGTCAGCCTTGAAATCGTCGTTGCAGCCTTCGCAGCAAAACTTGATCTCGCGGCCCTCGTGAACAAACGTGTGCGGCTTGCCCATGCTGCCGAGCTTGCTGCCGCCAACAAGGCAGGTCTCCAGCGGGTAGGCGACCACGTTGGGATCCATCGCCGCGCTGGTTGCCGCCGCCTCTTCGCCACCACCGCAACCGGCAAAAAGGAACCCGGCTGCGATGCCACTCAGGAGAGTTGTCCAATTCTTCATAACGTGACGAACAGCTAGCCCCGGCCGGTCAAATTGTCAAATCCTTCTTTTCTGTTGCCGCTGCTTCTGGTAGCAGGCGGTCGGAACATGCCAACGGCGAACGAAAAACCGACCGATCCAAAAACCTCGACCACCGGTATTTTGCGATGGAAACAGGGCGCGCTCGGCCAGGCGGCGGAAGACTTTCTGTCGAGGGAGGAGCCGTTGGAAATCCGCGTCAAGGGCGAGTCGGTGGCCGTGACCATGCGCACTCCCGGCCACGACGAGGAACTCGCGCTTGGATTCCTACTTTCCGAGGGCGTGATCGACGTGCCGGGCGACGTGCTCGAGGTCGCACCCTGTCAACAAGGCGAGGCGGCGTTGCACGGCAATGTGCTCAATGTGTTCCTTGCTCCCAATGTCGAACTCGACCTGGCCCAGCTCAGGCGCAACGTCTACGCCAGCTCGAGCTGCGGCCTCTGCGGTAAGGCGTCTATTGAGTCCGTGCACGGTCACTTCGCGCCCTTGGCCAAGTGCGAGCCGTTCGTCGGCGCGGAGACGCTGCTGCAACTGCCGGTCAAGTTGCGAGCCGAACAGGAGACGTTCGACAAAACAGGCGGGCTGCACGCCGCCGGGCTGTTCGACGCGGAAGGAAGACTGCTAACGATGCGCGAGGACGTCGGTCGCCACAACGCTGTGGATAAGGCGCTTGGCCGATCGATGCTCGACCGCAATTTCCCGCTTGATAATCGTGTGCTTATTGTCAGCGGGCGGGCGTCGTTTGAGATTTTGCAGAAGGCATTGGCCGGTCGCGTGCCGGTGATCTGCGCCGTCTCCGCGCCATCGAGTCTGGCGGTGGAGTTCGCGCGGGAGAGTGGCCAGACACTCGTCGGTTTTCTTCGCGGCGACACATTCAACGTGTACAGCCACCCGGAGCGAATTACGGGCCTCGGCGACTAGGCGTCCTCTGGGAAGTCAGCGTTGGTAAACACATCGCTCACATCGTCGTTCTCCTCGAGCGCATCCACCAAACGCGTGACCGTTGCCGCACCGGAGTCATCGACGGCGGCCGTTTGCAGGGCGATGGACGTCACTTCTGCCGAGAGCGTTACGATTCCCTTCTCCTCGACAGCCTTGTGCACCTGCTCGAAGTCGTTCGGCCCGGTCACGATCTCGTAGCCGTTTTCGTCTGCAGTGAAATCCTCGGCGCCGGCTTCAAGGGCCAGCTCCATCAGCGTGTCCTCATCGGCGGCGGTGCGCTCGATGATAATCTGTCCCTTGCGTTCAAACAACCGAGTCACCGCGCCGGCGCTGGCGAACTGCCCGCCGGCCTTGGTGACGACGTGACGGATGTCGGCGGCGGTGCGGTTGCGGTTGTCCGTGTTGGAGTGAGCAAGAACCGCCACGCCGCCCGGCGCAAAAATCTCGTAAGTCAGCTCCTCGAAGTTGGCGTCGTCGTCGCCGGCGGCGCGCTTGATGGCGCGGTCTATATTATCTGCCGGCATGTTGGCGCTGCGGCACTTGAGCAGGATCATCCGCAGGCGAGGGTTCATGTCCGCCTCCGGACCGCCGCCCCGGACCGCAATGCCAATCTCACGGGCCAGCTTGGCGAACACCTTCGCCTTCTTGGCATCGGTGGCGCCCTTTTTCCGCTTGATCGTCGACCACTTGCTATGACCAGACATGAAATAAATTGGGCCGAGGCAACACGCCCCAGCGGGGAGAAAACCATACCAAACCCGCACTGAGAATGGAATGAAAATCCCTCCGCTTGCCAAGCGGGGGCCACAAAAAAGCCCGGGGTGTACCCGAGCTTCGTGTGAAAGATTGGCGTTTGCTCTAGAGGCTCAGGTCGACTTTGTCGCTGAGGCCGAGTTTTTTCAGTGCTGCTTTCAGCTCGTCGACCTCCTGTTTGGTGATGCCATCCTCGGGCGAGACTTTGAGCTGCAGTTTCACCTTGGCGTCCTTCATCAAGTCATACTTCTCTAGAATATCCCGCTGGAAAGCGACCAACTGTTCGCCTGTCAGTTCACCGGACCAGCCAGTGCTGTCGAAGGTGACGAGTTCCGGCTGGCGCGGCGTCTCGACGCGCACGCCGTACTTCATCAGGCGGGCGAACTGCAGGCGGCTGTCGGTGGTGCCGTCAACCGGGTTGCCCTTGATGTAGAGGCGCAGGAACGGAGCGAAGTTTTTCGGGCCCTTGTAGTCGGCACTGGCCATCTCGACGAGTGAACCGAGGTTTGCCACCTTGTTGTTTTCGAGGAATAGGAAGTGCAGGCGCGTGAGGCCCTTGAGCGGGGCAAGGTCGGCGATGTCGTTGTTGCCGGCGGAGAGGGTGGTCAGGCCCTTGAGTCCGGCTACGCCGTTGAGCTTGGTGATCTGGTTGTGGTCGAGGTAGAGCGACCATAGCTTGGTCAGCTTGAGCGCCGGCGAGAAGTCGCTGATGCGGTTGTTCGACAGGTAGAGCGAGCGCATGTTGCCGAGGCCCTCGAGCGGCTTGAGATCCTTCACGCGGTTGTTGGACAACTCAATGTACTGTAGCGCGGTCAACCCGGCGAGCGGCGCGATGTTCTCTATCTTGTTCTTGGCGAGGTTCAGATATTGGATGCGCTTCAAGTCCTTAATCGCGCTGAAGTCGGTGATCGCGTTCCCGGCGAGGTCGAGCGACGCGAGCGCGCGGCACTTCTCGAGGCCGCTCAAGTCCTTGATGCCGGCGTTGGTGACCTTGATGGTGGAGAGGTGAATCAGGTCCGCCTCGACCAGTGGCTCCTTGTTGTAGCGCTTGGCGAAGACAAACTTCCTCACGCCCTCCTCCAGCGCCTTGTCCTTGAAGACTGACTGCGGCTTGGGCTTGGGCGCCTCAGCCTTCTTCTCTTCCTTTTTTTCCTCCGCGAACAGGGCCGGGACAACTGCCAACCCGAACATCAGGCTGGCGACGACGATTCCTCTGGTGAAAAACATTTTTTTCATGGCACGAAATGTGAGGGACAGAAGACCCCAAACCGCCGCCGAGGCCAAGCGTTTTTTGTTGGCTTGAAAAGCAACCGCGCAAAACAAAGGATTCCGTTCCGTGGCCACTCTTTACGCAAAATGGCGCAAGCAGGTGCAACCGCCGGTTTTTCGGGAAGGCTCCAGCGCGCCGTCCGAGCAGTTATTGCAGGTCATTTGGCAACATCAACGCATCCGCCGAAGCGACCTCCGCCCCACCGGCGTGCGGCGCTATTCGCTGGAAAAAACGTGAAAAACAGGGTTGCAATCCACCCTTATTTCGATAATTTGCCTGTCCGCTTTTCCGGGAGCGGGTGTAGCTCAGTTGGTAGAGCGCCACCTTGCCAAGGTGACTGTCGAGAGTTCGAGTCTCTTCACCCGCTCCATTCTTTTCTAATTACTTCCTAAGCTTTTTGCGCTTTTCCCATTGGTGTGCCCACTCATCATTCGTAGCCACTTTCAGAAAAAATGGTTAGCGAATGGTTAGCGGATGCAACTTAGGAAAGTAATCAACCACGGCAACTCACGGTGGCGTGTCTCTGCCTACGTCAAGGGACAACGAAGCCAACGTTTCTTCGCCAACTTGTGACCTCCAACAGCCGCAATATGCAAAGGAGTCATTCCCTCATCATCCTTCGCACTCACATCCGCGCCATTTTCGATTAGGAGTTCAGCGATTTCATTGTGGCCATGTTTAGCAGCAT
>JASLKI010000408.1 GCA_030747575.1 Verrucomicrobiota bacterium
AGTGCGCAGTTGATCCCGACGCTGAGCAGGTCGATATTAGCGACGGAATTCCAGTACGCCTCGACCGTTTGGCCGGAGAGTGTGCGGCCACTTTGATCGGTGATGGTGAACGACAGCATCACCGGCAGCCGTTGGCCAAGCGAGTCGAACACCGTCTCGAGCGCGAACAACGCTGCCCGCGAATTGAGCGAATCGAACACCGTCTCGACCAGCAGTACATCCACCCCGCCCTCGACCAGGCCCTTGGCCTGCTCAACGTACGCCTCGACCAACTGGTCGTATGTCACTGCGCGGAAGGCAGGGTCGTTGACGTCCGGCGAAATGGAAGCTGTGCGATTGGTCGGGCCAAGTGCCCCGGCGACAAAACATTGCCGGCCGGGATCCGCCATCATCACATCATCGGCGGCGGCGCGGGCCAACTTGGTGTTGGCCACGTTCAGTTCGTAAGCCAGCGACTCCATCGCATAATCGGCCAAGGCGATACGGGTGGAGTTGAAGGTGTTCGTCTCGATGATATCCGCCCCGGCCTCGAGATAGGACCGGTGAATGGAACCGATCAACTCCGGCTGGGTGATACCCAATAGGTCGTTGTGGCCCTTGAGATCGCGCTCCCAGTCAGCAAACCGTTCGCCCCGGAAATCAGCCTCCTCGAGCGTGCGCTGCTGGATCATCGTACCCATCGCGCCATCAAGAATAACGATGCGCTTGGCCAAGAGATCGCTCAGGGCTGGTTGCCTGTCGTTGGACGGATTGATGTCCATGAAATGGCAGGCTACTGATCAACCCCGAGAGAGTCAACTAACATATCAACATATCAAGATATGTTGATATGTTATGTTTTATTGATGGAAAATCCATTTTTGACGGTTAAACTGGTTTTTTTAGACAAGTGCTCGTTGAGACAGTTTGATGAATATAATATAGAGGATGAACTCACATGGGAAAAATCTCCGGGGCTTGATTCAATCACTGATTGACGGTGCTGCTTTGTAAACTATAATTCCCGCTGCGAACAATCCGTAGTCATGCCAAAAAATGTTGATATCCTTTTCTCGTTTGATCCGGAGAAAGGCGAAGCAAGGCAGGCGCCCCACGCCGGGCTTAGCGCCAAACTCATTATTCCAGATCCCGAATTAATCGGTAAAAAGGCTACCTTTACTATAAAGCGGCATGTTCAGGTGAAAGATTCCCGCCCCGTCCACGATACGGAGGAAATGTTCAAACACAAATTCACCGTCCGGGGTGGGAAGGTAACTGTTCCGATTCCCCACGATGTCCTGAAAGATCACCCTTTCCAATACGACGGCAACGAAATCGAGATCCAATGTTTCGGCGAACTGGTCATCAACGACAAGCTGATCCGGAAGGACACCTCGGTTCAAAAGGATCTGCCGGTGGAAGCCCTCAAAAAACCGGAGGTTCTCAGCAACACCGATGAGCTGATCGACCCAAAGGATATTTTTTCCTTTTCAAAAAATCTGATGGCGATCCCCTCGCATAACAAGATTGCCACCCTTGGGTTGCTGATCGTTGGCTTGGTTGTGATTGTGGTGAATATGCTGATCGGGGTACACGATCAATTCTCACCCGAACACGCTACCTATATTTACTCACATGTTGACAGTGATGGAGACGGTGCATCGCCGCTTGCCAACGCCTTGATGGGTTGTGGAGCTATTGGTGCGGCAATCTGGTTTGCCATCCGGCGACAACTCCGCAAGTACATGACGTTTGAGCTCAAGCCAATTAGCAAATCTGTTACCCGCCAAAGCGAGCATGCCGTCAGCGACCTGTTTTACGGGGTTTCGCGAACCGACCTGAAAGACGTCACCCTGCGCATCGTCGCCTGCAACATGGAGAAAGGTGAATACGTGCGGGGCTCGGGCAGCAACCGGAGGACTGTCAGTTTCAGCACGCCCTTTCGTGGTATCCTGCTCTACTCAAAGAAGGTGACGCTCATCCCGAAAAACCATTCGGTGGAAAATCATTTCCGGGATTCAATGTCGTTCGAGCCGATGTTCAAGGTCCTCTATCCGCCCAGCGAGGTTTCCAAGTCACACGGCCTGTTCATTTACTGGGAGATCCAGCTAATCCATAACGATTTCGTGGATCAGGAATTGGTGGGGGATACCGCTCGTTTCCGGAGAGAGGACTTTTTCACAGCATGAATACCGCAACGGAACAAAGCCCCATCCTGTTCGACGATTTCCTCGGGCTTGAAGGTGAGGACTTCCGGCAGACGCGGCTGATCGTGTTTGCCGGGATCAGTGGCTCAGGCAAAAGCACCGCGCTCAAGTTCCTTTGCGATCACCACCCCGCGTTTTCTGGCAAGCCCCAGCGATGGATCTGGACGATGGAAAAAACCTGGGATGCGGCGCGGATTCGCTGCAAACGGCTGGTGGTCGTCGATGAAGTGAGCCATCCCCGTCAACTGCCGGCAGTGGCCCGGTTGCTGAAACAGAACCAAACCGTCGCCGTGGCTTCGCACCTCAAGCCCGCCTGGTTTTGGCCCTTCCGGCTGGCCGGGCGGTACCGTCACTTTTTGACCGACCACGATTGCGCCAAGATCGCTCGCCATCTAACCCGGCATGGGATATCGCACACCGCTGCCGCGGTCGCGGAATTCTACCGCCGCCACGGCGCAAGTTATGTTGATTTGGACTGCATCCTTGAGAGGCATCCCGGCGAAAGCCTCGACAGGGCCCTTCACTTGTCGCTGAAGCTGGATCGGCTGACCATCGAACGGTCGAAACAGTGGATACCGGTCATGCCGGTTATTGAGGAGACCCGGAAACCGTGCGAGCGCGTTTCTACCGCAGGGCCAGTTCGATGGGCATCATGCGAAGGGTGAAGTCGAGGGCATTTTCCAGTTCGTTGCTGAGCGAGTCGAGTTGCTGCTGGTAGGGATTGTTGACCATGTCGTTCAACACTCGATCGGTGATCAGGCTGGCCATTTGCTCGTCGCTGTTTGCCACCAAAACTATCCACTCGGACACTTTTTGGGGAGCGTCGGCCAACGGTTGAGGGGCCGGAGACGGCCAGAGCGCCAGAGCCAGGGCGATGCTGGCCAAGCCACCGGCGAATACCCAGCGCCACACATTGGCCAAGCCGGCCGTTGGGCGGGTATGTTTGTCGGCCTCTGCGTGGATGGCCGCCATGATTCGCCCGTGGAGAAACGGCGGGAAATCTGGCGCATCCCGCTTGGCCTCATCACGGAGTCGCTCCTCGATACCTGGCCAAGCTTTTGGTTGTGGTTCGTCTTTCATGGTTCAGTTTGTTCGTTTAGCCCGTTAATGGCTATCATTCGTCGGTAATACTTCAGCCAGTTTTCGGCGGGCGCGGTGCAGCAGCACTTTCACCGAGCCGACGCTCTTATTCATTACGTCCGCGGTCTCGGCAAGGTTTCGGCCTTCGCCATAAAAATGCCACAAGGCGGTGAACTGGCTCACGGGGAGTAGCGTCCTGACCCGGCTCCAGACGCCCTCGGCCTTTTCGCTGGCGATCAACTCACTGCGGGGGGTGGTGTCGGTAACTCCGTCCGCGTACTCCGACTCGAAAAGGCGCTTTCGGCGAAAGTGGTTGATGACCAACCGCGAGGCGATGGTGTAGATCCAGGTCGTGAAGGCGTATTGCGGATTGTATCGGTACAGTTTGCGGTAGGCAGTGACGAAGGTGGACTGCAGCAGGTCCTGCGCAATATGATGATCCGAGGTTTTTTGGTACAGAAATGCGAACAACCGGCCTTCGAGCCGGGCGACAAGTTGCTCGAACGACTCCATGCAACCCTCCTTTGCTGTGATGGCCAGGGCAAGTTCCTCCGCCCGGGCCGTGTCGCGATCCGATGTGACTGAAGCCGAGCCAACCTCACGGTTTGATTCAGGTTGGCCCTGTGTTGGAGCCGCCATCAACGAAGCTGTGGCATACTTGATCAAGCCTAGGGAAGATCGATGTCGATCTCTTTCAGCGCCGGGTCGATCAACTCGAAAAACTTGTCCACGCCGATAGCGAAATGAATGGAGACGGTCGCCTCGTTGCGTGTGACTTTCAGTCCCTTGAGGACGTCCTTGATCTCCGGATTCTCTTCCTGGCCCAGTCTGGCGAAGCCGATCAGGCCGTTGACCATCGCCTCCATCTGCTCGGCGGTGTCGGCGTTATAGGCATCGACGGCAAGGGATAGAACCAGCTTCCCGTCCGACTCGCCCAGGACAAGGGCGGCCTGCTTGGCCATTTGATTCAGGTTCACATCGTCGATGTGCTCCTTGAGCGACTCGACATCCGCATAGGCCATGAGGAAGACGCTTTTCGCTTTCTTGCTGATCATATCGAGGCTGGGCGGCACTTGTCTCGCAGCACCCTTGCCGTTGACGAGGTCGATGGCCTTGGCTGCCTGTTCGCGGCTGGGAGCCAGCACTGCGGTGGTGTCGCTCACAAAACTGACATAACCGCGCTCGCCATCGCCACGGTCGCCGGCACCGTGAATCTCATGTTTGCCGTGCTCGGTTTTGCGGTAATGCTCGTCCAGCTTCATGAACGCCAGCAGCTTGGTACTGGTCGCCTTGTGCTTCACGACGAGGATGCCGTTATCTTCCTCCCCGTTGCCGGACAGGGTGGCACTGTGAATGGCGGTCAGCGGGTCGAAACCGATAATCTCGACCAGCGCATCTAGCTTTTCCCTGCCCTCCTCCTGACGCACTTTTTCGAGGATGGTGGTACCGATTTTCGAGGCTCGGAAGGCGTCCAGATCCAGATGCGCCGCGAATTTGGCATCCTTGGAGATATTGATTTTGTCGACTTTTGCCGCTTGGCCGGCGATCATGACCAATGTCAGGCCCAACAGTGTGAATAGAGTGTTTTTCATCCTTCCAGTTTTAATTGACGCTGTTATCGACGCTTCATTATTTAGCTATACACGCCGCTGATTCCGAAAGTTACGCCCCCTTCAAAAAAGGGCCGCCGCTACTCCCGCATGATGGTGATAAAGCCGGCATCCTCTGTAGGCGCAATATAAAGGCTTACCGTGTTGCCGTCCCCGCCGATGCTGCTCTTGCTGAGCGAACCGCCCGGCGAAAGGGAGAACTGGGCCCTCGCCGACTCGCCGCCGTTCACCGTGCCGCGAACCTGCACCGAGTAGTCCATCCCGGAGAGCGTCTTGAACTCCAATTTCACCCGACCCCCCGCACCGGCCTCGACGAACTCCGTCGCCACCGAGTAGCCAAGGTTCGGGAACTCGACGCTCACGGCGTCACTCCCGTTGTAAGTTGCCTTGTACGACTTGAGCGAACTCCGAGCAGGGCTCTTCACCACCTTACCGTTCGCCTCGAACTGCGAGAAGTGCGCCGGGCAGCGCAGCCCAACCCCCTTCTTGAACGCGTCCACCGCAACTCCCTTATGTGTGCACTTGGCCGATACGGCATAAAACTGGTTGCCCGGCATACGCGTCACCACGATTTGGCTGCTAGAGGATGGGATACCCGGAACGTTCAGACGCACCGAGCCATACGAATTCTTGAGCTGCGAAAAGTCGTCAAAGCTCATCCGGAACACGGCCGTTTCCCCGGCCTGCACCCCAGACACAAACCACCGTCCGGGCCCCACTCCGCAAGCGCCTCCGCACACCGAGGCGAAAACCAGAGTCCGCAGGGCACCGCGCCGATTCATTTGCCTCTTCATCGCCATCATCATACATGAACTCCCGCGCCCAGGTTACGGCCATACGCTTGTCCAAGTGAATCAAAAACGCGCGGCTGGCCAAGCGGGAGGTTTGTCGTTTGACAGCCGTGCCGGTTTAAGGCTTGCTCCCGCCTGCGCTTGGCCAAGCCAAGGCCGCTTTCCCTCCATGGCAAACGACCCTGACCAAATCGCCCGCATCGAGGCGTACCTGAGTGAAAACCTGTCCCCCGCCCGCTTCAAGCACATATTAGGCGTGCGGGAAACAGCGGTGACCTTGGCCAAGCGGCTCGGCATCGATACTGCCCAGGCCGAGTTGGCCGCTCTGCTCCACGACTGCGCCAAGGAACGCCCCGACGACGAACTGCTCGCCTTGGCCAAGCGCCACGGGCTGGAGGCAGACGAGCACGAGCAACGTATACCCAGCCTGCTCCACGGCAAAGTGGCGCCGTTCGTCGCCGCGGAACAATTCGCCGTGAGCGACGAAACGGTGTTCGACGCCATGCGCTGCCACTCTACCGGCGCGGTGGAGATGGGGCCGCTCGACCAACTGCTGTTTGTCGCCGATTTCTGCGAACCGAACCGCCCCTACACGGCAGCCGCAGAAGTACGCGAGTTGGCTGAGCGCGACCTCGAGGCAGCTGCTCTCGAGGTGATGCAGTTCAAGCTCCGCAAAACCCTGCTCAAAAAACAGCCGGTGCACCCCGACTCGTTCCACGCCTACAACGCCCTGCTCGACAAACTAACCCACGATAGCAACGATTAAACCGATTTATTTTCCGCATGAAACTCTCTGATCTCAATCCCGGCCCCGGCATCGGTGCCAGCGCGTGGCACGTCGAGATGGACGGCCACGGCCTGTTGATGGACGCCGGCACCCATCCCAAGCTCGAGGGCTCGTCGGCGTTGCCCCTGTACGACACGATTCGCGAACGCCCCGTGGATGCCATCGCGTTCACACACTGCCACCACGACCACGTCGGTTCTCTGCCGGTGGCGCTGCGGCTCTTCCCCCGGGCGCACGTGATGATGACCGAGCTGAGTTACTTCATCGTCGAGCGCGTGCTGCACAACTCGGTAAACGTGATGAAACGACAGGCCGACGAAAAAGGCATCGCCGAGTACCCTCTCTTCACCCACCGCGAGGTGGACGAGCTCGCGCCGGGGTTCCAGGGCTACCGCTACAACAGGGAGATCGAGTGGGGCGCATTCGAGAAGGCGGCCAGGGGCCAGACCTCCCCGACGCTTGAGTTTCACGACGCCGGCCATGCGCTTGGCTCAGCCGGCATCATGGTGCGCGGCAAAAGCGAGACCCTCTTTTACACCGGCGACGTCTGCCTGCACGACCAGACCATCCTCAAGGCGGCACGGTTCGGCGAGGTTCAAGCCAACGTGATGATCATGGAGACCACCCGTGGCACCCGTGAAACGCCCGCCGACTACTCACGCGACGGCGAGATAGAGAAACTCTCGAGTGCCATCGAGGCCACGTTCGAGCGCGGCGGCAGCGTGCTGATCCCCACCTTCGCGCTGGGCCGGACACAGGAAATGCTGGCGATCCTCGCCCTGCTCATGAAAGAAGGAAG
>JASLKI010000409.1 GCA_030747575.1 Verrucomicrobiota bacterium
CATTTCGATGCCAATCATTAAGCCAAGACCGCGAACTTCTCGGATGGCCGTCGGATATTTCTCCCGCAGCCTGACCAGTTTATCGAGGAAAAATTGGCCGATCGCTTTGGCGTTGGCGGCCAAGTCGTCGCGGTCGATCACCTCGAGAATCTTGTTCGCCACCGCGCAGGCCAGCGGGTTGCCGCCGAATGTTGAGCCGTGCGTTCCCGGGCCGAGCACGTCGGCATGCTTCTCCGAAATCCACACCGCGCTCATGGGGAAACCGCCGCCTAGTGCCTTGGCCATGCTGACGGCATCCGGCATAAAACCACCGATCTGATCGCCGAGTATCGCCTGGAAACTCTGGAACGAGCCGGTCCGAAAATGCCCGCACTGCACGCCGTCCCATAGCAGCAGCAGGTTGTGCTCGTCGCATAGTGCGCGCAGGCCAAGCAGGTATTTCGCCGACGCTGGACGAATGCCACCCTCGCCCTGTATACCCTCGATCATCACCGCCACCGTGGCCGGCGTGATTGCCGACTGCGCGGCGTCAATGTCGTTGTACGGCACGTGCGCGAATCCATCGAGCAGGGGAGCGAACCCGTCCTTCAGCTTTTTTTGCCCGCTCGCCGAGATGCCGGCCATCGTCCGGCCGTGAAATGAGTTTTCGGCGGTGATGATTTCGAACCTGCCCTCTGCCTGGCCAAGCCGCCGCGCCAGTTTGAGCATCACCTCCGACGCCTCCGCGCCGCTATTGCCGAAAAACACACGCCCCTGGGCAAGTCGCTTGGCCAAGCCTTCAGCGAGCTGTACCTGGCCCTCAAAGTGGTAAAAATTAGTGCAGTGCATCAGCTTGGCCGACTGCTCCGCGAGCGTTTGGGCGATCTCTGCGTTTGCGTGGCCAAGGCAGTTCACCGCGATCCCGCCACCGAGGTCGAGGTAACGTTTGCCGTCGGTGTCCCACACGTAGGCGCCCTCGCCGCGATCCAGCGTTATCGGGAACCGCCCATAAGTCGGGGCGACGAATTGCTTGAAGCGTTCCATGATTTTCTGGCTCATTGTTTCACAATCTCCGTGCCGACTCCGGCGTCGGTAAAAATCTCCAACAGCAGCGAGTGGCTTAATCTGCCGTCGATGAAAAAAACCTTTTCGACTCCCGCCGCCACCGCCGTTACGGCGCTGTCTACTTTCGGGATCATGCCTTTCGAGATCACGCCGCCCGCCTTGAGCGCCTCGACCTCGGCCACCGGCAAATGCGAAATCACACTCGCCGGGTCGTCCGGGTTTTGCAACAGGCCCGGCACGTCGCTCATGTAAACCAGGCGCTTGGGCCCGAGCGCGACCGCCGCCTGCCCGGCGGCGACGTCGGCGTTGCAGTTGTAAACCTGACCGTTCTCGCCCGTGGCCGTCGGGCTGATCACCGGCGTGATGTCCTGCGCGATGCACTCGAGTAATGGCGCGGTGTTTACCCCGGTGACTTCACCGACCAAGCCGATGTCTAGCGGCTCGCCCGCTTGGCCGAGCGGGCGAAACGGTTTGCAACGAAAAATCTCCGTGCCGGAAAAACCACGCGCCTTTCCTCCAAGTTCGTTGATCATCCCTACGATGCCGGAGTTGATCTCCCGCGACAAAACCTGCTCGACGACCTCGACCGACTTCGGCGTCGTCACGCGATACCCTTGCTCGAACCGGGTCTCGACGCCGGCCTGCTCGAGCGCCCGGGTAATCGCCTTTCCGCCACCGTGCACGATGACGGGATTGATGCCAACCGCCTCGATGAAAACAACATCGCGCGCCACGCCGCTTCGTACCGCCGAGTCGGTCGAGTCCATAAAACTGCCGCCGTACTTGATGACAAACGTCTCCCCCCGAAACCGCTGTATATACGGCAACGCCTCAAGCAATGTATCCGCCTTGGCTATGAGATTGTCCATTTCTTAGCCCCCGAGCGATGAGGGGTTGTTGATGTCGCCTTTGTTGAACTCTACGTATGCCTCGGTGAGATCGGCGGCGTGGAGTATGGCGGTAGCCTTACCGAGGTTTAGGTTGATGTGCAGGTCGAACTCGATCGGTTCGACTGCCTTGCAAAGCGTCCCGAACGCGGTGCGCGTGGGCCGTCCTTTTTTGAGCGAGTAAATTTTTTTACGTGAGCCGCTCGCGCTGTAGGCAATGTCCACTTTTTCCTCGACGACCTTGGCAGGGGAGTAGCCCAGCGCGTCGATGATCCTGCCCCAGTTCGGGTCGCCGCCGCTCCAGCTTGTCTTGACGAGCGCGCTGTTGCCGACAGCTCTCGCCGCCGCGTTGGCGTCGGCGAACGACTTGGCCCCGGTGACGCGCACGGTGATGACTCGGCTGATGCCTTCGCCGTCCCGCACGATCATCCTGGCCAACGCGAGGCAGACGTGATTCAGCGTGGCTTGAAACGTTTTCAGGTCGGCTGCACCCAACTTGCCGTTGCCGGCTAAGCCGTTGGCCAACAGCAGTACGGTGTCGTTGGTGCTCATGTCGCCATCGACGGTGATGCAGTTGAAACTTTGTGCAACGGCTTCGCGGAGACACTTTTTCAAGTTGGCCGCATTGACGTTTGCATCGGTGGTAAGGTAGGCGAGCATGGTGGCGTGCAGCCCTTGCGGCGTGGAGGCGGGCCGCGCGCCGGTTGGGCTCATGCCGGGCTGGATCATTCCCGCGCCCTTGGCGATGCCACCGAGCCGCACCGTTTTACCGCCAAGCCGAAACTCGACGGCGATCTGCTTGGACTGCGAGTCGCTCGTCAGAATGGCCTCGGCAGCCTGTGCGGCGCCGGCCTGGGTGGGCTGGAGTTGCTCGGTGACGGCGGTGATGCCCTTTCTAATGTTCGGCATAGGCAACGGGACGCCGATCCGGCCGGTCGAGCCGACGAGCACGTCGGTGGTTTTGAGGCCAAGCGCTTGGCCGGTGAGCGCGGCCATTTCGAGTGCGTCGGCCAAGCCCTGCGGGCCGGTGCAGGCGTTGGCATTGCCGGAGTTGATGACGACGGCGCGCGCGGTGTTATTGCTCAAATGCGCGACGCAGAGCTTCACCGGCGCGGCGCAAATCTGGTTTGTCGTAAACATCCCGGCGGCTTTCGCCGGGACGTCGGAGACGATAAGCGCGAGGTCCCGT